>JALZII010000090.1 GCA_030860365.1 Actinomycetota bacterium | reverse complement strand
CGCGCCATTCGCGAGCCGTGGCGCATGGCCTGCGCATGGCTGGTGGAGGCGGTGGGCCCGGACCCGGAGCTGCCCGCGTCCCTGGCCGGCTCGGTCGCGCCCGAGCGCTGGGCCGAGGTCGTCCGCCTGTGCGTGAGCGGTGCCGCCTCGCCGGTCACCACCAGTGCGGGGCGCCTGTTCGACGCTGTCGCTGCGCTGTGCGGCGTTCGAGCGACGGCGAGCTACGAAGGGCAGGCGGCGGTGGAGCTCGAGGCCCTCGTGGACCCTTCGGAGACAGGCAGCTACCCGATGCCCGCTCTCGACGCGCGGCCGGCGCTCGCGGCGGTGCTGGAGGATGTGGCCTCGGGCGTCGAGCTGGGCCGGGTCGCCGCCCGCTTCCACGAGGGACTCGCGCGGGCGACCGCCGAGGCGTGCGCGTCGACCGGCGAGGCCACCGCGGTGTTGTCGGGCGGCGTGTTTCAGAACCGCGTGCTGCTCGAGCGCACCACGGCCCACCTCGAGGAGGCGGGCCTGCAAGTGCTGCGCCCGGAGAGGCTGCCGCCCAACGACGGCGGCATCTCCTACGGGCAGGCCGCCGTGGCCACCGCCCGGTGACCATCGGGTCCTGCGCCCCGTTCGTTCAGACGGGCTCCTGACCCTCGTCGCGTAGGCTGGGCATCGGCCGCTCGCCCTCCTGAAGGCCCCCGCGACGCTCTGAGCCGTGAGCCAGGCGGTCGAGCCGGGCGATCTCCCGCTCGCCCTCGATCCGGGCCGGGTGGCCGTCGGGCAGGCCGCCGATCAGCGTCTGGATGCGGTTGCGCAGGTGGGGCGCGAAGTGGGGGGTCGATGCCCCCATCAGCTGGCGCACGTCCTCGACGGTCGCCTCGCGCTCGAAGCGCGCAGGCTGCTCGAACTCGCTCACCGACCTGAAGATACCCCGCGCGCTGTAATCGGCTGACCCCGGCCCGGGAGCGCCCCGCTAGGGCGCGTTGACCTGCACGGGAATCAGCTCGGTGATCTGGTCGAGCTTCGCCTGTGCGGCCACGGAGATCGTGCTGTCGTCACCCAGCACCCACGTGCGGTTGTAGGCGACGTCGCGCCGGTCGTCCTCGAAGCCGGGCTGCACGCTGAGCAGCGCGGACTCGAGCGGCGGGGGAATGCGGTCGGCGCGGTTGGTGAGCAGCAGCGGAGCGGGGACCCCGCGGGCGGTGAGCATGGCCGCGCCCACCACGTCGTTGGGACGCTCGGTGCTGGCCACGGTGTGCACCGAGCCGGCGGTCACGGTGCGCCAGCCGAAGTCCTTGCCGTCGGGCGCGTAGCGCGAGAAGGCGATCGCGTTCTGCACCGGCGTCGGGCCCTGGATGCGCACGACACGACCGAGCTTTTTTAGCTCGTCCTCCACGCGCTTGGACACCACGGAGGCGTTGCCGAGGATGTAGATCCCGGGCCGCTCGTGTGCCTGGATGGCCCGGCGGGTGGCGGGCGGCAGCGCATTGCGCTGGGTGAGCAGCACCGAGTCGCCGGAGAAGGCCGCCCAGGCGCCGGCGGGCATGGCCCACTCGGGGCGCTCGCCCGAGGCGATCACCACGTTCTTGGAGGGGCGGCCCCTGGCCGTCGACTGAAAGCGGTCCACGGCGGCGGCCAGCTCGAAGGGGTTGTCGCCTTCGATGGCGGCGGTCTTGAGCCCGGACGGGCGCGGGACGTCCTCGCCGATGCGGATGACCTGCGCGTCCTTGCTGAGGTCCGAGCCCTTGGGGTCAAGGCGGTCCAGCGTGTCCTTGCTGACCGCCGGGAGATTCCCGCCGCTGCTCAGCAGAAACGCCCCGCCGATGGGCGGAGACGCCAGGGCAGCGGCCGCCACGCCGGCCTGCCAGTTCTCCTCGTCGATGAGCACGACGGCGGTCGGCCGGTTGGCGCTCTGGGTGGAGGGAAAGACCGCGCTGGCCACCCCTGCCACGTCTGCCGCCGCGTCGCCGCCGCCGACGCGCACGGTGTTCTTGGTGGCGCTCGACGGGAAGCCGAGCTTGGCCGCGGCCTCTTCGTCGTCGGACTTCGCCCCGAGCTGGGGCGGCCGTCCCGCATCGTCGCCCAGGCTGCAGCCCGCCAAGGCGACCGAGGCCACGAGAGCCAGACTCAGAAGACGGGGGCGGCACACTGGCGCGGCGGAGAGTAGCGGGCGTCCTGGGTACCCCCGCCGCCTGCTCTGGCCTTCCATCCCCACCAGCGGTAGTCTCTGTATTGGTTGACTGGTCAGTCAATGATCGGACCCGGGCTCCCAGGCGCCTGGCGCAGCGACGGAGCGCAGGCCGAGCGTCGGTCGGCCGAGCACCGCTCGCTCGGTCCCCATACATCGGATCTGGAGGACTCACACCCGTGGATTTCAGGCTCAACGAAGA
Organism: Actinomycetota bacterium; assembly: GCA_030860365.1. GTDB lineage: Bacteria > Actinomycetota > Thermoleophilia > Solirubrobacterales > Thermoleophilaceae > JACCZR01. The sequence goes on along the minus strand of JALZII010000090.1, from coordinate 7,430 downwards.
ACAGCTCGAGTTCCAACAGCACTGCCGTCGCTTCGCGCGCGAGGTGATCAGGCCGATCGCCGACAAGTACGACCGCGAGCAGGCCGTGCCGTGGGAGGCCATCAAGGCCGCCCGTGAGTGGAACCTGCACGGCCTCGACACCGTGACCAAGATAGGCACCGACCCCGAGGGCCTGTTCGGCGTGATCTACGCCGAGGAGCTGCACTGGGGCTGCGCCGGCATCGCCCTCGCCATCTCGGCCTCCTCGCTGGCCGCCGCGGGGATCGCGGCCTCGGGCACGCCCGAGCAGATCGGCCGCTGGCTGCCCGAGTGCTTCGGCGAGGGCGACGAGATCAAGCTCGGCGCCTACGCGGTGACCGAGGCCGGAGCCGGCTCGGACGTCAAGTCGCTGCGGACCACCGCCATGCGCGACGGCGACGAGTGGGTCCTCAACGGCACCAAGGTGTTCATCTCCAACGGCGGCATCGCGGACGTGAACGTCGTCGTCGCGACCGTCGACCCCGACCTCGGCCACCGGGGCCAGGCCTCGTTCATCGTCCCCAAGGGGGCCCCCGGGCTCTCCCAGGGAAAAAAGGAGGACAAGATCGGCATCCGCGCCTCGCAGACCGCGGAGCTGGTGTTCGAGGACTGCCGGATCCCCTTGGAGAACCTGCTCGGCGGCCTGGAGAAGCTCGAGCGCAAGCTCGAGCGCGCCCGCTCCGGGCATTCGGGCGGGGCCTCCAACGCCCTCGCCACCTTCGAGATCACCCGCCCGATGGTGGGCGCCTCGGCGCTGGGCATCGCGCAGGCGGCCTACGAGTGGACGCTCGAGCACCTCGAGGAGAGGGCCGACGAGCACGGGCCGCTGCTCGAGCAGCAGCACGTGCAGCAGGTGCTGGCCGACGTGGCCACGGAGATCGAGGCCTCGCGCATGCTGGTCTGGCGCGCGGCCTGGATGGGCCGCAACGGCATCCCGATGACCGGCGGCCAGGGCTCGATGTCCAAGCTCAAGGCGGGCGACGTGGCCATGTGGGTGACCACGACGCTCATGGACCTCGTCGGCCCCTACGCCCAGACCACCGAGTGCCCGCTGGAGAAGCTCTTCCGCGACGCGAAGATCTACCAGCTCTTCGAGGGCACCGCTCAGGTCCAGCGTCTGGTCATCTCGCGCATGCAGCGCAAGGAGTACCGCGAGCGCGTGGCCTCCGAGGCCGAGCACGTCCTCGAGCAGGCGCCGGGCACGGCGTCGGGCTCGTCGGTAGGGGACGCCGAGAGCGAGAAGGAGCCCGCCGCGGCCTAGCGCCGACCCCCAGGCCGGGCGGCTGCGCGGGGTAACAATTGGGGGGATGGGCTTCTCCTTCGATCCGGCGGTGATGCTCGGCCTCCTGGTCGTCGAAGGGCTGTACGTGCGCGCGGTCGTCAAGCTGCGCCGCCGGGGCTGGGAGGTCGGCGCCGGCCAGCAGGTGGCCTGGCACGCGGGGGTGGCGCTCACCGCGGTCGGTCTGCTCTCGCCTATCGACGGCCTGGGCGAGGAGCTGCTCTCAGCCCACATGGCCCAGCACCTGCTCATCGCCGACCTGGCGGCGCCGCTGCTGTTGGTGGGGCTGCGCACGCCCGTGCTCGTTCACTTCCTCCCCCGAGCCGCGCTGGTGGCGCTCGCGCGGCGCAAGAGGGTACGGGCCGTGTTCCGCTTTGTCCGCAGGCCGCTGCCGGCCATCTCCCTGTGGGTGCTGACCCTCTACGGCTGGCACTTCGTCTGCGCCTTCGAGGGGGCGCTGGACAACGGCGTGGTGCACGCGGTCCAGCACGAGTCGTTCGTCGCCACGAGCCTCCTGGTCTGGTGGCCGGTGCTCGAGCCCAAGCGCAGCCGCCTTCACGGCGAGCTGTGGAAGATCGGCCACCTGCTGGGCACCAGGCTGGCGGGGATGATGCTCGGCATGGCCTTTTTGATCCTCCGCGCCCCGGCCTACGAAGGGTTCTACGGCGACAGCGCACGTGAGCACGGCCTGACCCCGCTGGCCGACCAGCAGCTGGCGGGCGGGTTGATGCTCACGCTCGACGTCGCAATCATGCTCTTCGCCCTCGGATTCTTCTTCTGGCGCTCCGGCGTCGACCACGACCGTGCCGAGCGCGCCGCGGCGGCCACCTCGTGAGGCGCGCGCTTGCTCTCGGCGTGGTGCTGCTGGCCGGCTGCGGCGGCGGCGACGAGCCCGAGCCAAAGCTCCCGGGCCCGCAGAAGGGCTCGGCCGAGGAACGTGCCATCCGCGGCTGGAGCGAGGCCCTCAACCGCGGGGACTACGACGAGGCGGCCGGCTTCTTCGCCCGCGGGGCCCTAGTCGAGCAGGTGCGCTCCCTGCGTCTGCGCGACCACGAGGCGGCGCGAGAGTTCAACCGCAGCCTGCCGTGCCGGGCCGAGGTGACCGATGTAAAGCGCGAGGGGGGCACGCTCGTGGCCGCGTTCAAGCTGAGGGCGGGAACCGGTCCTCCGCGCTCCTGCGGCGGCGACGCTCGCGTGCGCTTTCGCTTTCGCGACGGCAAGTTCAGCGAATGGCGCCAGTTGGCCGAGCCCTCCGAGGAGGAGGGCGACGTGATCTAGTCTCCCTGCGCAGACCAGGCGAACTTCAGGAGGAGCGGACATGGCCGGATTGGGCGGCCGGATGTCAACGGTGTTCAAGTCGAAGATCTCGAGGCTGCTCGACCGGGCCGAGGACCCCGGTGAGACGCTCGACTACGGCTACCAGAAGCAGCTCGAGCTGCTGCAGAACGTCAAGAAGGGGATCGCCGACGTGGTGACCTCCAAGAAGCGGCTGCAGATGCAGTCCCAGAAGCTCGAGCAGCAGGTGGTCAAGCTCGACACCCAGGCCCGCCAGGCGCTCTCCCAGGACCGCGATGACCTCGCCCGCGCCGCGCTGGAGCGCAAGACGGTCGCCCAGACCGAGCTGCAGTCGCTCGACGCCCAGGTCGTCGAGCTCGAGTCACAGCAGGAGAAGCTGACCGAGAACGAGCGCAAGCTGCGCCAGAAGATCGAGGCCTTCCGCACCAAGAAGGAGGTCATCAAGGCCCAGTACTCCGCGGCCGAGGCCCAGGTGAAGATCGGCGAGGCGGCCAACGGTGTGGGGGAGGAGATGGCCGACCTCGGGCTGGCGATGCAGCGCGCCGAGGACAAGACCGAGCAGATGCGCGCCCGCGCGGGCGCGGTGGAGGAGCTCGAGGCGGCGGGCACCTTCGACGACCTGAGCCGGCTCGGCCCCGGGCAGGACGACATCGACCGCGAGCTCGAGCAGATCGGCGCCGGTGCCCAGGTCGACGACGAGCTGGCCAGGATGAAGGCCGAGTTGGGCCCCGGGGACGCCCCCGCCGCCGACAAGAGGGCGCTCGGGGAGGGCAACGCATGATCGTCCGCATCTCCGGAGAGGGTCAGTACGAGCTGCCCGACACCGACGCCGAGCGGCTCAACGAGCTCGACAACCGCGCGGTCGACGCCGCCGAGCGAAACGACGAGGCCGGCTTTCGCGAGCTGTGGACGCAGATGCTCGGGCTCATCCAGACCGACGGGACCGAGCTCTCCGGGGAGGAGCTCGTGGAGTCCGACGTCATCCTGCCTCCTCGCGACATCAGCTTCGCCGAGGCGCAGGGCGAGTTCACCGGCGAGGGCCTGATCCCCGACTGAGGACTCGATTCTAGAGCGGGATCTCCCAGAGCGGAAACCAGCGCGCCGTGTCGGCCTCGATCGGCAGCTCGGCTCCCAGCTGCGCCTTGAGGCGCAGCTCGCGCTCGGTGTCGCGCGACTTCTCGCCCGCCGGGACGAAGGGATAGAACGAGCCGCGCTTGAAGTTGTAGATCAGGTAGAGGGGCCGCCGCCCTGGCGAAGCAGCCGGCTCGGCCGGCTGCGCACGATCGGTCCCCTCCTCGAAGGCGAACACGCACGCCAGCAGCCGGTCGCCGTAGCCGCCGCCCTGAAGCTCGCTCGAGATGGTGTTCAGCGAGACGACGAGATCCTCGAAGTCGGGATCCTCCAGCACGAGCCAGCGGTAGCCGAACTCGTCGTCGCTGGAGCGCAGCTGGGTGCCAGTCTCCTCGGCGGTCCCCTTCAGCAACTCCTCGGCCTCGGACATGATGGTCGAGAAGTCGGCCGTGCCGAGCGCCTGGAAGACGATCCCGGCGGTCTGGCGGTGCTCGATGTTCAGCGCGGTCTCGAGGTGCACCTGGGCGGTGGTCATGGCGAACAGCCGGTCGGGCGCCGGGCCCGAGAGCTTGCTCTTGCCGCCGAAGATGGCGTCCAGGAATCCCAAGCGGTCAGGCCGCGACGGCGGTGCGCTGGAGCTGGGCCTCCAGCTCCGAGAGGCGCTCGATGCGCCTCTCCATCGGCGGGTGGGTGGCGAACAGCGACTTCAGGCTGCCCTTCACGCTCGCGGGGATGATGAAGAAGGCGTTCATCCGCTCGGCCTCCCGCAGGTCCTGGGTGGGCACCTGCTGCATCGCGCCGGAGATCTTCATGAGGGCCGCCGACAGTGCGCTCGGCCGGCCGGTGACCAGCGCGGCCCCGCGGTCGGCCGCGAACTCCCGGTAGCGCGAGAGGGTGAGCATGAGGAAGTAGGAGACGACGTAGACCACGGCCGAGACCAGCAGCACGACGAGGAAGCTCGGGTTGTCGTCGTCGTCGGAGTGCCCGCCGCCGAAGAAGAAGCCGAACTGCATGATCATCGCCGCCACGCTGGCGAAGAACGAGGCGATGGTCATGATCAGGACGTCGCGGTGCTTGACGTGCGCGAGCTCGTGGGCCATGACCCCCTCCAGCTCCTGCGGCGTGAGCACCCGCATGATGCCGGTGGTGGCGCACACCGTCGCCTTCTTCTGCGAACGGCCCAAGGCGAAGGCATTGGGCACGTCGGTGTCCGCCACCGCCACGCGGGGCTTGGGGAGGTCGGCCTGGATGCAGAGGCGATCGATCATCGCGTGCAGGCCGGGAGCCTCCTCGGGCGAGACCTCCTTGGCCCCCATCGCCGCAAGGGCGAGCTTGTCGGAGAGGAAGAGCTGGGACAGCGAGAGGGCGCCGACGATGACGAGCATGAGGGCGGCTCCGGTGCCCGCCGCGAGCAGCGCGACCACGAGGGCGACGTAGAGCAGACCCAGCAGGAACAGGGTGAAGGCCATGCGCGCCTGAAGCCCTGTGTCGCGCGGGAAGACGGCTCTCTGAGTGGCCACCCAACCAAGTCTAGGGAGCGCTTGCACGTGGCCTTGCAGGGGGCAGGAACGGGGCTGTCGCTGTGGTACCTTCGCGCTCGGTTCGGGGGGCACAAAGCCCTGCATAAACGCGGTAGACCAAGGCCTGTGGACGCCCCTCCGGAACTTCCTGCCCGATGCGCCGACTCTTCTTCTGGACACCCCTCGCCGTCGCTGCGGCGGTCTCTCTCGCGCTGCCCCTCGCCGGGGTCACGGCGCCCCTGCAGAAGCGCATCGAGAAAAAGCGCGCGCAGGTGAACGAGGTCAAGCGCCGCGAGGGTGTGCTGACCACCACGATCTCGGGCTACAACACGCGCATCGAGGGCCTGCGGGGCGAGATCCGCGGGACCTCGCAGCGTCTCGGGCAGGTGCAGGGCGACCTCGTCGAGCAGCAGGCCGTGCTCGCCCGCGTGCGCGACCGCCTCGAGGTGGCCCGCGACCGCCTGGAGCGCGTGCGCAGCGAGCTCGCCATCGCTCGCGGGGTGCTCTCGCAGCGGCTGGTGGAGATCTACAAGGCCGACGAGCCCGACTCGCTGACGGTGGTCCTCGAGGCCGACGGCTTCGAGGACCTGCTGGAGCGCACGGAGTACCTCGACCGCCTTTCGGACCAGGACGCCGAGGTGACCGGGCGCGTGCGCAGGCTGCGCGTAAAGGTCAAGCGCCGGACCGACGAGCTGGGCGTGCTCGAGGACCGCGAAGAGGGCACCGCGGCGAGGATCATCCGGCGGCGCAACGACCTTGCGAGCTCCCGTGACCGTCTCGTGACCGCTCGCGGCGAGCTGGCGGGCGCGCGGGCCCAGCGACGCTCGGCCCTCGGCAGGCTGCGCAGCGGCCGGGTGCACCTCGAGCGCGACCTCGACGGCCTCGAGGCCGAGTCCGCGCGGGTGCAGGGCCGCCTGCGCGCCTCCTCGGGAAGCGGAGGCCCGGTCCGGCGCGGAGGGGGGCGCTTCATCGTCCCCACCAACGGCTCGTTCACCTCGCCCTTCGGGATGCGCTGGGGGCGCCTGCACGCCGGCGTGGACATCGCGGCCCCGATCGGGACCCCGATTCGCGCCGCTGACTCCGGCCGGGTGGCCATCGCCGGACCCACCGGCGGCTACGGCAACTACACCTGCATCCAGCACGGCGGCAATCTGTCCACCTGCTACGCCCATCAGTCGCGCATCGGCGTCTCGGTGGGTGCCTCCGTGCGTCAGGGCCAGGTCATCGGCGCGGTGGGGAACACCGGCAACTCGACGGGCCCGCACCTGCACTTCGAGGTGCGCGTCGGTGGCTCCCCCGTCGACCCCATGGGCTACCTCTAGGCCGCTCCCGCCTACAGCGTCGCCCGCTCCCTACTCTCCGCGGGCGTGTACCCCGAGCTCGACCTCGGCCCGGTATCGCTGCAGACCTTCGGCCTGTGCTTCGCCCTGGCCTTCGTGGCCGTCGGAGCAGTGCTCTCGCGCCGGCTGCGCGAGCTGGGCAAGCCCCCGGACTGGGCATACGAGTCCGTCTTCGCGGCGCTCGTGGGGGGGATGGTGGGCGCTCGGATCGACTACCTGGCCCAAAACTGGGACAAGGTCTCCGACGACCTGCCGGGGGCGCTGTTCTCAGGGTCGGGACTGGTCTGGTTCGGGGGGTTGGTCGGCGGCGCGGTGGGCGTGCTGCTCTGGGCCTGGCGGCGAGGCTGGCTGGGCGCCCGGCTTCTGGACACGGCCTCGATCCCGCTGGCGCTCGGCTACGCGATCGGGCGGGTGGGCTGTCAGGTCTCGGGTGACGGCGACTACGGCGTGGCCTCCGACCTCCCGTGGGCGATGGCCTATCCCGACGGCACGGTGCCGACCAGGGAGGAGGTGCATCCCACCCCGGTCTACGAGACGCTGGCGATGGGGCTCTTGGCATTGGCGCTGTGGCGCTTGCGCGATCGCTTCGCGCCGGGCGTGCTGTTCGGGATCTGGCTGTTCCTCTCCGGGCTCGAGCGCCTCTTGGTCGAGGTGGTTCGCCGCAACGAGGACCTGGTGGCCGGCCTGACGCTGGCCCAGCTGCTGTCGATCGCGATGGTCGCGGCGGGAGCAGCGGTGGTTCTCAGCCGGCGTGGGCGGCCGGTCGAGCCCTCGGGCGCTGCGGCCTGAGGGCGGGCAGCGAGGCGCCGGCCACCGCCACGGCGCACAGAGCCAGTGCCACGCTTGCGCCCGTCGCGACGCTGAGCGCGAACGAGACCGCCACGCCCGCCACGCCGGCCACCGCCG
>JALZII010000259.1 GCA_030860365.1 Actinomycetota bacterium | reverse complement strand
GATTCAACCAGACACGGTGGGAGCATTCGCCGCCGGGGTCTCGAGCCCGCCGCAGATGGCGTCGACCACCAGGCCCTTGGCCCGCTCGAACTCCTCCTCGGTGCGCGGCATCAGGTCGAAGATCCAGGCCGACAGCAGCTGCTCGATCGCACCGTAGAAGCACATGGCCGCAAACTCGGAGGAGATGTCTTCCTTGAAGCTGCCGTCGCGCCGGGCGCCTTCCACGATGGCGGCGATGCCGTCGTAGGCCTCCCGGATCTTGTCTAGGTGCAGGCGGCCGAAGGAGTTGGCCGCGCGGGTGACCTCCACGATGATCACCTTCATCAGGTCGGGCTCGTGGTGGTAGGAGTCGATGATGAAGCTGGCCACCAGGTAGAGCTTGTCGCGGACCGGCACCTCCTGGCGCGCATCGATCTCGGCGATCGCGTCGAGCATCAGCCGCCAGCGCTCGGTGAAGAGCGTGTTGAGGATCTCCTCCTTGGAGTCGAAGTAGTGGTAGACGAGTCCGTAGGCAACGCCGGCCTCGTCGGCCACGTCGGAGACCCGGCAGTGGTGAAAGCCGCGCTGGGCGAAGACCTGGATGCCCGCGTCGAGGATCAGCCGGCGCTTGTCGATCGCTCCGGACGACGGGGTCACGCCGAGATCTCCCTAGCGGCCGGAGCGCAGGCCGGGCGTTCAGGGAGGGGCGCAGGCCGAGCGTTGGTCGGCCGAGCACCGGACCGATCCGTCTCGGCCGAGGACCGCCCGCTCGACTCCATAGGCCAGCGGTAGGCCTCCGGCACCCGGTTGGCCAGGCTGGGCAGCTGCTCGCGGGTCTCCTCTTGGCGGGCGAGGTCGAGGTCGGCGGCGGCAAAGGCCTCGCCGCTTGTGACCCGGGCGAGGATCTCACCCCAGGGGTCGACGATCATCGAGGCCCCGAAGCTCTGCTTGTCGCCGGCGAAGCCGACCTGGTTGGCGGCTACGACGAAGGCCTGATTCTCGATCGCCCGGGCGCGCAGAAGGACCTCCCAGTGGCCGGCCTCGCCGGTGGCCTGGGTGAAGGCAGAGGGCACGGTGACCACACGAGCCCCGCGCACGGCCAGGATGCGGTAGAGCTCGGGAAACCGGAGGTCAAAGCAGACGGTGAGGCCCACCGGCAGCCCACCCGCCAGGTCGGAGAGCACGATCTCGTCCCCCGCCTCCTCGCCCTCGGACTCGCGGTAGTCCTGGCCCCCGACGGTCACGTCGAACATGTGGATCTTGCGGTAGGCGGCCCGAACCGACCCGTCGGGGCCCACGTGCACGGACGTGTTCGAGAGCTTGTCACGGCCCTCGCGGCGCTCCACGATCGAGCCGGCCACGAGGTCTATCCCCAGCTCGCGCGCGGTATCGCGCGCCCAACTCATGCTCGGCCCGTCGCCGAGCCGCTCGGCCCCGGCCTGCAGCGCGTCGTGCTCGCCGAGGACGTTGAACTTCTCGGGGAGCACTATGAGCTGCGCGCCGTCGGCGGCGGCTTCGCGGGTCAGGCGGTCGGCCCGCTCGAGGTTGCGGGTGCGGTCTTCGGTCGAGTTCAGCTGAACTGCTGCGGCGCGCACGGTCCCCCTGTTGACTGACCAGTCAATCTGAGTCTAACGGCAGGCCCCGGCCGATGAGCCGCAGGCCGCGCCCCGAAGGGCGCACTGCCTGGAGCGCCACGGCGTGCGCTGGCAGGCGCTCACGCCGGTCGCGGTGCCGCTCTTGGCGTCCTAGCCGCGCGCCGCGCGCTGGCGCAGCATCTCGCCCACCAGCTCCTTGGAGTGCAGCGCTCCGATCAGGTCGCGCAGCGGCTCCACCCCGGCCTCCAGCAGCTCGACCACCCGGTCGGGATCCACCTGGCCCGCCAGCCGCTCGGAGATCACCTGCACCTCCTCCTTGACCAGCGCCTCGAGCGCGCGCTTGTAGCGCAGGGTGTCGTAGACGGTGAAGCCGATCTCCTCGTCGTAGCCGCCGGCCCGAAAGCGCGATATCGCCTCGAGGATCTGCAGGTCAAGCGCGGCGTAGCCGCGGGAGCTCGGGCTGAGGATCCCCAGCTCCTCGAGGCGGTCGAGCACCTCCCGAGGAAGGGCGTACCGCCGGGCCGCCTCGGCGCGGGAGACTCGAGCGCCCTCGCCCGTGCGTGCGCGCTCGAGTATGCGGTCTTCGAGCTCCACCAGCGCCCGGGCGCGCTCGGGGCTCTCGTCGAGCACCGTCTTGATGGCCTTCAGGGGCATGAAGCGCTCCTCCTGGAGCTGCTTGATCAGCTTGATGCGCTCCACGAACGCGAGCGGGTAGTAGGCCATGTTGCGCGAGGTCTTGACCGGGTCGGGCAAGAGGCCCTCGCGCAGGTAGTGCTTGATCGTCCCGGCGCTCACGCCGCTGGCCTCGGCCAGCTCGCCCATGCGCAGAAGGCTGTTGTCGCCGTTAGCGGCGCTCAAATCAGGAAGCTTTCCGCGGTGTCCTCGGCCGGCCCGGCCACCGCGCCCGACTGCTCCAGGGAGGCGATCTCCTCCGCCGAGTAGCCCGCGCTCCCGAGTACCTCGCGGGTGTGCTCGCCCAGCCCGGGGCCGGGGCCCTGGGCCGCGCCCGGGGTGCGCGAGAGTTTGACCGGAACGCCCAGCTGGCGCACCGGACCCGCTGAGCCGGGCTGGGTGAGAGAGACCACCATCTCGCGCGCCCGGGTGAGCTCTGAGTCGAGGGCCTCCTCGAGATCGAGCACAGGCTCGAGACAGCAGTCGTGCTCCGAGGCAAAGGCCTGCCACTCGTCGCGGGTGCGCTCCGTGAACACGCGCTCGACCTCCGCCCTGGTGTCGGACTCCGGCCCGTCGAACTGCCGCTCGACGAGGTCCTCGCGCCCCACTCCGCGACACCACGCCTGCCAGAACTTCGGCTCCAGCGCACCGAGGGTGACCCAGCCGTCAGCGCAGGGATAGGGCCGATAGCAGACCAGCGCGCCCGCCAGCTCGAGCCCGCCGCGCCGCGGCTGCTCGCCGTCGCACAGGTGGCGTCCGGCCACGAGGGCGAGCCAGGACATCGCCCCGTCGTGCATGGACACGTCCACGACCTGGCCCTCGCCCGAACGGTCGCGCTCACGCAGCGCGGCGAGGATGGCGAAGGCGGCCATCAGCGCGCCGCCGCCCAGGTCGGCGATCTGAGCCGCGGCCTGCACCGGTGGCCCGTCCCCTTCCCCGGTGAGGCCGAGGATGCCGTTGAGGCCCAGGTAGTTCACGTCGTGGCCCGGGCGGTCGCGGTAGGGGCCGTCCTGGCCGTAGCCGGTGATGGCGCAGTAGACCAGCCCGGGATTCTCCTGGCGCAACACCTCGTAGCCCACGCCCAGACGGTCGAGCACCCCGGGCCGAAAGGACTCCAGCAGCACGTCGTGCTCTCGTACGAGCCGCTTGAGCACCTCACGTCCGCCCTCGTCCTTGAGGTTCACCCGGGCCGAGCGCTTGCCGCGGTTCAGCGCGAGGAACAGCGCCGAGGCTGCGGAGCGCTCCACGCCCTCGTAGCGCGGCTCGGCCCAGCGCAGGTAGTCGCCCACGCCGGTGTCCTCGACCTTGAGCACCCCGGCGCCGAGGTCTGCCATCAGCAGCGAGGCGAAGCCTCCCGGCAGCAGGCGGGAGAGGTCGAGAACCCGGACATCCCCCAGCGCGCCGCTCATCGCGCCAAGGCGCGGCGGCTCACCGGCTCCTCGCGCGGCACGCCCAGGATCTCGCGCGCCTCCTCGACGGTGGCCGCCCGCCGCCCCACGTCCTCGGTCATCTTCCGCGCCTTGGCGATCAGGTCGCCGTTGGAGCGCGCCATCTCTCCGTCGGGGAGGTAGAAGTTGTCTTCCAGGCCCACCCTCACGTTGCCGCCGAGCGTCAGCGCCGCGGCCACCAGCATCCACTGCCGGCGCGAGACGCCGATCACACCCCAGTTGCTCGGGCCCTCGGGGCCGCCGGGCACCTGCTCGGCCATGTGGGCCAGGTTGCGCGCGTTGGGCCGGATGCCGCCGGTGACCCCCATCACGCAGGAGATCTGCAACGGCTCGGAGAGCAGCCCCATGTCGATCAGCGGGTCGAGGTTGGCCACGTGGCCGGCGTCGAAGCACTCGTGCTCGGGCTTGATCCCGAGCTCGTTCATCGCGGACAGGAGCTCGATGATCGTGTCGAAGGAGTTCTCGAACACCGCCTTGAACACGAAGTCCCTTCGCTTGCGCGAGTACTTCGCGTAGTTCATCGAGCCCATGTTCAGCGCGGCCACGTCGGGCCGCAGCTCGCGCAGGTACTCGATGCGCTTCTCGATGGGCACTCCGATGGCGCCCGTCGAGTAGTTGACGATGACGTCGCCGACCTCCGCCCGGATGGCCTCGGTGATCGCGCGGAAGTCGTTGGTCTCGTAGGAGGGGACGCCTTCGGCGGTGCGCGCGTGTATGTGGATCATCGAGCCACCCTCGTCCACGACCCGGCGAGCCTCAGCCGCGTACTCCTGCGGCGTGTACGGGATGGCGGGACACTGGTCGCGGTTGGCCACGGCCCCGCTGATCGAGCAGGTGATGACCACGGGATCCTCGAAGCGGCTCATGCGCGTCTCAGCGGGGGGACGTCGAGCCCCTGCTCCGAGCACTCGATCAGCGTGTTCAGTCGCTTCACCCTCGTCTCCTCTCGCTTCGCGCTCATGACCCAGTGGGCCGACGCCCGGCGGTACCACGGCGGGCGGCGCTCGCAGTAGCTGCGAGCCGTGGCGCTGAGCCGCTCGGCGTACTCGGCGGGCAGCTGGGCCGGCTCGTCTGCCTCGAAGCTGTAGACCCCGGTCCGGTCTTCCCGGCGCTGCTCGAAGGCCCTGCGCCCGGCCGGGGTCATCAGCCCGCCGGCCTCCAGCTTGGCCATCTTCTCGACGTTCACCCTGCTCCAGTTGCTGCCAGGCTTGCGCGGGGTGAAACGCTGGCGGTGGCGCTCGTCGTCGATGCGGTTGAGCTTGCCGTCGATCCAGCCGAAGCACAGCGCCTGGTCCACGGCCTGCGACCACGACATGGTCTGCCGGCCGGTGGCCTTCTTGTAGAAGCCCACGGAGACCTCGGTGGCGCGCTCGTGGTTGGCCTCCAGCCACTCGCGGAAGCCCTCGGGCCCGTCGAAGAAGATCGGCTCGGTCAAACGGGCATCACTCCGTGCTTGCGCCACGGGCGCTCGACCCGCTTGGTCTCCGCCATCTCGAGCGCCCTGATCACGGCCGGGCGGGTCTCGCGGGGGTCGATGATGTCGTCGATCATCCCGTTGCCCGCCGCGATGTAGGGGTCGATCGTCTTGCGGATGCCCTCGATCATCTGGGCGCGCGTGGCGTCGGGGTCCTCGCTCGCCTCGATCTGCTTGCGGAAGATGATGTTGACCGCGCCCTCGGGCCCCATCACGGAGATCTCCGCGCTCGGCCAGGCCACGATCAGATCGGGCTCGTAGGCCTTGCCGCACATCACGTAATAGCCGGCCCCGTAGGCCTTGCGCACGATCACGGTGATCTTCGGCACCGTTGCCCGTGAGACCGCGTAGAGCATCTTTGCCCCATGGCGGATGATGCCCGCCTGCTCGGTCTTGGTGCCGACCATGAAGCCGGGCACGTCCTGCAGGAACAGCAGCGGGATCGAGAAGGCGTCGCACAGGTTGACGAACCGCGCGGCCTTGTCGGCGGAGTCGTTCTCGAGGATTCCGCCCAGGTGCCGGGGCTGGCTGGCCACGATGCCAACCGGGCGGCCGTCCATGCGTGCCAGGCAGGTGATGATCGTGCGCGCATAGCGCGGCTTGATGTCGAACCAGCGGCCGTCGTCGACGATTCGGCGGATCACGTCGTACATGTCGTAGGGCTTGCGGGGGGAGTCCGGCAGGACGTCGAGCAGCTCCTCGTCCATGCGGTCGGCCGGGTCGTCTGTCTCGCGCCGGGGCGGGCACTCCTCGCAATTGGCGCCGAAGAACGAGAGGTAGTCCTTCACCGCCGCGATGCACTCCTCGTCGGACTTGACCTCCAGGTCGCCGACACCCGAGATCCTCGTGTGCACCTTCGAGCCGCCCAGCTCCTCCTGGGTCACGTCCTCGCCGGTCACCGCCCTGGTCAGATGAGGCCCGGCCAGAGCCATCGATCCGCGGCCCTCTACCATCGGCACGAAGTCAGCCAGCCCGGGAATGTAGGCGGTGCCCGCCGCGCAGGGGCCCATGACGGCGGCCACCTGGGGGACCACTCCGCTCATCGTCACCTCCTCGCGAAACAGGAAGCCCGAGCCGGCGAACAGCGAGCCGGTGGCCTCCTGGATGCGCGCGCCGGCGGAGTCCAGCAGCCACAGCATCGGGATGCGCTTGGACAGCGCCAGCTCGCGCAGGCGCGTGACCTTGAGCTCGCCGGTCATGCCCATCGAGCCGGCCATCACCGTGAAGTCGTAGGCGGCCACGGCCAACAGGCGGCCGTCCACCTTGCCGAAGCCGGTGATCACGCCGTCTGCCGGCGCCTCCTTTCCCTCCAGCGCGCGCTGGGAGAAGTGCGGCCGCCCGTGGACGCCGAGCTCGGTGAGCTCCCCGCCGTCGAAGAGCAGGGCCAGGCGCTCGCGCGCGGTGAGCTTCTCGGCCTGATGCAGGCGCTCGACCTTCTCCGGGCCGCCGCCCCGGCGGGCCTTGGCGCGGCGCTCGTGCAGGTCGTCCACCAGCTCGCGCAGCGGAGGCCGCGCCACCAGTTGGCCGGCAGAGGCCTTCTCAACCGATGACATTCGCCTCCTCGGAGATCGCGTGCAGGAGCGGCTCTATGACCTCGACCGCCAAGGCGGCGGCCTCCCCACGCTCGTCGAGGTCCTCGGGAGCCTCGAACGAGGCCACCTCGAAGCCCACCAGCTCGCACTCGCCGGCCACCGCCTCCAGCACGTCGAGCAGGCGCTCGGGGGCCAGGCCGCCCGGGGCGGGGAACTGGGCCCGGCCCAGCGGCCCTGAGAGCTCGGGCTCGAGCACGTCGAGGTCGAGGTGCACGAAGACAGGCGAGCGCTCGAGCGCGTTGCTCACCGCCACCAGCGTCTCCACGGTGCTCGCGCCGATCACGGTGGCATCGCTGCCGCCGAGCATCCGCCGCTCCTCGTCATCGAGGTCGCGGACGCCCGCCAGGACCACGCGCCCGGGGTCCACCGGCTCGACCCCCAGCCCCGGGTCCCAGCGCCCGCACGCCCCGGCGAGGCACATCCCTCCGAGGTAGCCGCTCGGCGTCGTGTCCGGCGTGTTGAAGTCGCCGTGGGCGTCGAGCCAGAGCAGCTTGGCGTCGGGGCGGTGGCGCACCGCGGTCGGCACGGTGGTGAGCGCCACCGAGCACTCCGGGGCCAGGACAACCGGCAGCGCGCCCCCTTCGAGCGCGTCATCGACCTGGCCGCCTGCCTCGAGCAGGCATCCGCGCGACGCGGCCAGGTCCTGCTCCCAGCTCTGCTGCCGTGGCTCGTGCGGGGTGCCGATCGAGCGCGGCTCGCACCCGAGGCGCTTGGCCACCAGCGGCGCGAGGGCATCGACCCCGGCCACCGCGTGGGGGGTGCGGTCGCTGGTGCGACAGCGCAGCGCCACCAGGCTCACCGGCCGGTCCACTGCGGCTCCCGCTTCTCGAAGAAGGCGGTGACCCCCTCCTTGATGTCGTCGGTGGCGAAGGCCAGGGAGAGCTGCGAGCGCAGGAAGTCCAGCGCGTCGTCGAAGGGCATGTCCAGCTGGCGGTACATGGCGTCCTTGCCCAGCTTCATCAGCACCGGCGACTTGGAGGCGAGCTTCCTCGCCCAGTCGGCCACCGCGGCGTCGAGCTCCTCCGCGGGCACCACCTTGTTGACGATGCCCGCCTCGCGCGCCTCCTCGGCGCTGAGCCGCTCGCCCAGGAGCAGCAGCTCGTTGGCCTTCTTGCGTGGAACGTTGCGGTAGATCAGCGCCATGATCATGAAGGGAAAGACGCCCACGTCGATCTCGGGCGTGCCGAAGCCGGCGCCCTCCTTGGCCACGATCAGGTCACAGGCGAGCGCGATCCCCAGCGAGCCCGCCAGCACGTGGCCGTTCGCCGCGCAGATGGTGGGCTTGCCCAGCTTGCCGATCAGCTTGAACAGCGTGGGGAAGCGCTCGGTGGCGAAGTGCTTGTGCACCAGCGGCACGTCGGCGGCGAACTGGTCGAGGCTGCCGCCCGCGGAGAAGATGTTCTCGTGCGAGGAGGTGAGCACGACGCAGCGCACCTCTTCGTCGTTGCGAGCCGCACCGAAGGCGTCGATCAGCTCGCTCAGCATGTCGTTCGACAACGCGTTGCGCGTTTCGGGGGAGTCGAGGGTGATGGTCGCCACGTGCTCGGCGCCTCGTAGCGGATGGAGTTGTAGGCCACGGTAGTCAGCGGAGGGCGCTGGCCGAGCGTTGGTCGGGCGAGCACCCGCAGCTTAGGTAGTGGGAAGTCCCACTTCCCACTCTGTCAGATCGCGGCGGGGTTGCGGATCAGCCCCCGCGCTCGGTCGCCCCGATCGGCCAGCAGCTTCAGGAGGTGCTGGGCGATCTGCCCGTGCCCTCCGGCGACCACCACGTCCAGGGGACCGAGTCTAGGTGGCGCCCGTGTCCAGGGCCGTGACATCTTCGAAATTGCAGAGCGCCGCGCCGCGCTCCTCGATCGCTCGCCTCGGGGTCGGGTGACAGAGGGCGCGGAGTTCGAGAATCCGCTCCGCCGCATAGGCGCTTGGCACGTCCGTCGCGTCGGCCGGATGGCAGCACAGCTCGGTGGCTCCCTCCGGCAGGCCTCTGACCAACGCCGCGAGCGACTCGGGGCCTATCGCCTCGTGCGCCGGGGCACCGTGGCGGTCTTGGCCATAGAAGGCGCCGCAGTAGCGAACGCTGCCATCACGGCGAAGTGGCACCCCGAGCGCATCGGCCATCTCGGCAGCCACGGAGCGGACCGGCTCGTCGTGGTGGACGTGCTGGTGCGAGTCGATGTGGGTCGGGTCGCGGCCGACCAGACGCCGGAACCGGTCGAACTGGGTCTCTACCTCAGCGTGGACGGCATGCCGCACATCGGGGTCCACGACCTGGTAGAGCGGCCGCCACTCGCCTCCCCGGTACTCCCATTCGGCCAAGTCGAGGTGCAGTCCGAGACCGAGTCGAGGATGGTCTCGTGCGGCGAGCGCCGCCTGGGCGCCGGCCTCATAGCGCACCATCAGGCTCGCGCTCGTGACGATGCCCTCGGTGTGCGCGAGCAGCACTCCTCGGTTGATTGCGGCGCTGCGTCCGAAGTCGTCAGCGTTGACGATCAGGCGGCAGTCGCTCATTCAGACAGCCGGTCGGCCAAGCTCAGCGCCTCGCTCAGCCAGTCGTGGGCGTGCTCGGCCGGCGGCGTCCACTCCCGCGACCAGCCGATCCACTGCACGGCCAGCTGCAGCCTGCAGTGGTCCAGGGCATCGTGGAACTCGTCCCACCCGGGCTTCGGCAGGCGAGCCGGCCACGCCTCGTAGTAGGCGGCCGTGAGGCGCTCGCGCTCCTCGGCGCTCCACCCTCCCGAGACCAGGGCCGCGAGATCGAGCAGCCCGGGTCCCACCCCGGCCATCTCCCAATCGACGGGGCGCACGCGGGCGTCTGCTCCCTGTCCTTCGATGAGCACATTCGACGGGTAGAACTCGCCGTGCACGAGCGAGCGGGGCCAGCTGCAGAGCAGGGCGACGGCGCGCTCGTGGCTTGCGGCGAGCCGGTCGAGCGCGTCCGGCTGCACCTCCAGCGCCCGCCTCAGCCAGAGCCGAAACCAGGAGCCGTCGTAGCTGAGCAGCGGCTCGCGGTCGCAGGGCAGCGGGCGGCCGTGGAGGTCCGCCAGCCAGCGCGCCGCCTGTGCCCAGATCGCAGGCTCGCCGACGCGCCACAGCAGCTCCCCGTCCACATGCTCGATGAACAGCCAGAAGCGACCGGCGGCCGGCTCGCTGACCGTGCCGTGACACGCCGGGGCGCCGACGCCGGCCGGCTCGAGCACCCGGTTGTAGACCTCGAGCTCACGGCCCGGCACGCGCAGGAAGGAGGGCTTGGCGCTCGCCGCCTCGGGGCTCAGCCGGTCCGGCGAGCAGTCCTTGAAGACCAGGCTGAGCTGCCGCCCCCCACAGAGCAGGTCGAGCTCCTCGACCGGGAAGCTCGACCGGTCGGCCAGTGGCCGACGGCCCAGGAGCTGCACCCGGCCCCCAAGCGCTTGGGCGAGGGCGGAGCTCAGGACCGCGTCGCCTACAGGCATTCGAGCAGGCGCGGGAGCACCCGGTCGGAGTCGAAGACGTCGTGGGCGATGTCGCGTGCCGCGCGGCGGTGGCGTTCGTAGCCGGCCTGCAGGTCCTCCACGCCGGCCGCGGCTTCGTCGGCACTCCGAAAGGCGAGCAGCCCCTCTCCGGTCGGCACGAAGGGCGCGAAGCCGGTGTCCTGCGCGACCACTGGCCGCCCTGAAGCCAGGTAGCAGGCGCTGCGGTCGCTGAACCATCCGCACTGCGCGGCGACGTAACCGCTCTTGGCGACCCCGAGCTCGGCCCACGACCCCGCCACGAAGTCCCGGTAGCGCTCGGGCGTGCCAGCCACCTCGTCGGGATCGACGAGCTGCCAACCGTTGGCATGCAGGGCTTCAAGGTCGTCTGTCTCGTCGGGGTGGATGCCAAGCGCCAGAAGGAAGCTCGCGTCGCTGCGGGTCGGCAGGTCGACCAGCTCGCGCAGCGAGTGCGCCCGCTGGCCGTAGTGGAAGCCCTCGTGCTCGATCGAGCCGTACGCCCGCCAGTGCCCGACGCTGGTCAGCGCGTCTGTCTCGACGCCGTCGGCGAACGGCCACTGCTCGAGCACCACGGGCTGGGGCGTGGCGATCCAGTCTCGCCCGCAAGTCGGCACCGGGCAGTCCGGCGATCCGATCGCCTGGCCGATGGTGACAAAGCGGTTGTGGCGCGCGAAGCCCATCTCGATGCCCTCAGCCGACTGCCAGAGCTGGGTGAAGCCCGGGTCGAGGTCCACGAAGGCCCGGGTGGGTACTCGTCCGAGCAGGTCCTCGTCGGCCAGCACGCCCGAGAGGTTGAGAAGCAGGTCGGCGCGGTCGGCGGCGTCGCGCAGCTCGCTCCGCGACAGCCCGAGGCTCGCGCCCGAGCCAGGGTCCAACAGAGCCGCGTGCCCCTCGAGGCCGAACTGCTCGCAGACATGCGTGAAGTAGCCGGCCGCGCCGGATTCGCGAAGCTCAGCGCCGGCACTGGCCACAGGCTCGACGAATACCACGTCGCAGCCCAGGCGCCGGAGTCCTAGGACGTACTGGAGCACGGCCCAGGTCGCGCCTCCCTGCCGGGGGACACCGGCCAGCATGCCGCTGACGATCACCGCCGGGGCGCTCACCGGCGGCTCAGCCTCCGGCGACCGGTGCGTCGACGCCGGTCACGGAGCCACCCCCGCGGCCTCCAGCAGCGGAGCGAGCGAGCGCTCGGCGGCGAAGTGCTCTTCCGCGATGCGCCGCGCCGCCGCCCGGTGGCGGGGCAGATCGTCGGCGATCTCGCGGGCGCGCTGGGCGGCCTCTTCGAGCGTCCCGAACACGAGCAGCCCCTCACCCACCGGCAGGCGATCGCCGAGGCCGGTGTCCTGCACCAGAGCCGGTCGGCCCGATGCCAGGTAGCGCACCGTGCGATCGCTGAACCAGCCGCTCTCGGTTTCGACGTAGATGCCCTGCGCGGCCGAGAACTCCGCGCTCGAGGACTGCACGAAGCGCTGGAAGCCGCGCGTGCTCGCCACGCTTGCGGTATCCACCAGGCGCCAGCCGTGCACCTCGAGCGCCTCGATGTCCGCTCGGTCGTCGGGGTGTATGTCCAGGGCCACGTCGAAGTCGAGGCCGGTCACACGCGGCAGCTCGAGGAAGCGCCGGAACTCGTGCGCCTTGAGACCGTAGGTCCGGCCCTTCCAGGCGGCCCGGCCGTACGCGCCGCGCCAGCTGGCCACCGTGGTGAAGCCGGGGGCGGGATCGCCGCCGGCCACCGGCCACCGGTCCAGCACGACCGGCTGGCGGATGGGGCGCCACTCGATGTCGCCGGTCGGAAGCACGCAGCGCTCTGTGCCCACGTTCTCGCCGACCGTGAAGTGCAGCTCGTGGCCCTCCAGGCCGGCTGCGTCACCGGCCCCGGCGTGCCATATCTGCGTGAACCCGGGGTCGAGATCGATGTAGGCGCGCCGCTGGATGCGTCGGACCAGGGGCGCCCAGCGGAGGTGTCCGCTGATGTTCACGAGCAGCTCGGCGCCCTCCGCCCGGCCCATCAGCTCGTCGCGCGCCATGCCCCTGATCCGCTCTCCCTGCGGGCAGATGAGAGCCGCCGAGCCCGCAAAGCCGAACTCGGCCATCGCCGCCTCGAAGACCCTTGCGTTCTCCGAGTCCTCGAAGGCCGCCGGTCTGCCCTGCTCGTCGACACAGGCCGTCTCGTCGATCTGCTCGACGAACACGACGTCGAAGCCGAGGTCCCGCAGGCCCTCGGCCCAGCTCATGCGGACCCAGACGCTGCCTCCGTGACGGTGCTTGTTGGCCACCGCGCCGCTGACGAAGATCGTCGTCACGACCCCCCCAGCTCGTCCAGGAGCCTTCCGAGCACCTTGTCGGAGTCGAAGTGCTCCTCCGCCAGCGCACGGGCCGCTTCGCAATGCCGCCCGTAGTCCGCCCCGATCGCCTCGACGCCGGCGGCGGCCTCTTCGAGCGTGCTGAACGTCAGCAGGCCATCTCCCACCGGAAGCAGCTCATCGAGCCCCGTGTCCTGAGCGAGCACGGGACGCCCGGAGGCCAGGTAGCAGATGCTGCGCTCGGAGAACCATCCGCTGCGCGCCTCCACGTACATGCCCTTGGCGACCATCAGCTCGGCCTTGGACCCCCCGACGTAGTCCCTGTACAGGCCGGGGGTCGACGCCACGCGCGCGGGCTCTAGCAGCGCCCAGCCGCGGTCGCCGAGCAGCGTCAGGTCCGGCTCCTCGTCGGGGTGGATGCTGAGCGCGAGCTCGAATTCGCCCCCGCTCGCGAGCGGGAGGTCGGCGAACTTGCGGAACTCGTGGACGCGCAGCCCGTAGCGTCGGCCCCCGTAGTCGACGGGCCCGTACGCGCCGCGCCAGCTGGCCACGCTGGTGAAAGGCCGCACAGGCGGGGCGGTCGCCACGGGCCAATGCTCGAGGGCCACCGGCTGGGGCGTCGTGATCCAGTCGAGTCCGCAGGTGGGGATCTCGCAGTCGGGCCGGCCGATCCGCTCGCCGATCGTGACGTGTGCGTCATGGCCGGCGAAGACGTCCGCGAGCCCGAGCTCGTGCCACATCTGCCCGAACCCGGGATCGGTGTCGAGGAACACCCGCCGGCGGGCTGCGCCGAGGATCTCCTCGTCGTCGAGGAACCCCATGAAGTTGAGCAGCAAGTCGGACCCCCCGACGTGGCGGAGGACTCGGTCGCGTGGCGCGCCCATGTGGCGCCCGTCGTCCAGCAGCAGCGAGTAGGCGTCGTCCAGGCCGAAGTCGCTCATGACCCCGGCCAGGTAGCGACCGTTCTCCGAGCTCTGCGGCTCGCACGGCCGGCCGGCCGAGTTGCGGCATGCCTGGGCCGCTATCTGGTCGACGAAGAGAACGTCCCAGCCGAGGCGGCGGAAGCCGAGGATGTACTGCAGGAACTGCCAGGTGTGCCCGGCCTGGTTGGGCTTCTGAGCGAGGGACCCCCCGATGGTGATCCGCCCGCTCACCTCAGGCCGCCCGGGCGGCCGGCCCTGCGCAGGTCGTAGACGATCAGGTCGGGATCCTCGCGGCAGCGGCTATAGCAGCGGGCCAGGTGCTCCGCTAGCCGCTCGTAGTGCTCGAGCCACCAGAAGGACGCGCTCGGGAACAGCAGGTGCGACACGCCCTCGCGGCGCAGCTGCTCGAGGTGCTCGACGGCCGCAGCGCCGTCGCGCGGGTAGCCGTCGGGCATCAGCCGCCGGTCGGGGAAGTTGCGGCCGGGGCGGCCGATCAGCCGGAGCAGCGTCGGATCCCACTTGGCCACGGCCGCCACGGTCGCCTCGGGCGGCAGGACCTCCAGGGCACTCTTCGCCATCCGGGCGAGCGCCGCCTCCCAATGCGGATCGGTGGTCGCGGCGCGCCGCACCTTGGCTCCGAAGCGAGTGCCCTCGAGCCGGTCGGCGAGGCGCCCGAGGATGACCTTGGTCGTCCGGTAGCAGGCGTGGTCGTCGCCGCGGGCGGTGGCCCCGAGC
>JALZII010000045.1 GCA_030860365.1 Actinomycetota bacterium | reverse complement strand
TCCTGGCCAACCACGCCCCGCTGATGGCCATGCTCGAGCCCACCGAGCTGCGCCTCTACAAGTCGGACTCCGACGTGGTGAGCTTCGCCCAGGGCGAGGGCTACCTGCAGGTGATCGACAACTCGGCCCTGCTGATCGTCGAGGACGCCACGAAGGCCGAGGACCTCGACCGCTCGGAGCTCGAGTCGCAGCTCAAGGAGGCCGAGCATTCGCGCGACGAGGCCGAGGAAGGCTCGGAGGCGCGCGCCCGCTGCGAGCGCGAGGTAAAGCGCACGAAGGCCTTTCTGGAGATCGGGCAGAGCTCCTAAGCGCCCCCGCCACCGGTGAGGGTCCTGCTCACCAGCTCGCGCATGCCCTTCGCGCTGGGCCGACGCCGAGCTGCTGACCGGCCTGCGGCCGGACTAGCGGCATCAGGTTCTAGCGCTGGCGGCGCAGCCAGTCGCCCAGCTGGTCGCCCACCTCGGAGATGGACGAGCCGGCTTGGGCGAAGGCCCCCGAGAGCCGCTCGCCGTAGCTCGCGCCGGCGGCCTCGGCCTCCTCGCGCAGGGGCGGCTCGTGGCCTCGGCGCAGGTACTCACCCGCCACGATCGACTCGTACTCGCCGGAGCGCACCCAGTCGAGCAGGAGGCGGACACGCCGTACCGGCATCGGGTGGGTGACGTTCAGGTCCTGCAGCATCCTCGTGATGCGCTCCATCCCGCCGCCGCCCTCCTCGTACTCCATGGCCTGGGCCAGAAAGGCGTCGAGGCTCAGGTGGGAGGCTGCCTCGCCGGCGGATATCACCATCAGGGTCCGACACACCGCCTCGGGGTCACGTGTGACCAGCGTGGCGGCGCGGTCGCAGGAGAGCTCGGCGGCGCGAAACCAGTCGAGCAGCGCCAGCCGGATGGCCAGCAGCGGCAGTCCGGCCAGCGCGGGCAGGCGGGCGCTCGACCCGACTCGCAGCAGGATGATCAGGGCGGTCTGGTAGAGCACGTGGTCGGAGTGAACGTGCGCGGCCTCGTGAGCGAGCACCGCCCGCCGGCCCTCGTCGTCGAGCAGGCGGACCAGCTCGGAGTTGAGCACCACCACCGGGTGCCCGCTGCCGAACGTGTAGGCGTTGGCCAGGGGGAACTGGGTGAGGTAGAGGTCGGGCACGGGCTCGACGTCGAGCGTGTTGAAGACCTCGCGCTGCAGCACCCAGATGCCCGGCAGCTGACTCTCGCCGAGGCGCACTGCAGAGCCCAGTGAGGCGGCGCGCAGCGCCCGCTCGTAGCCCATCGACACCAGCTTGCGCACCACCTCGTCGAGGTAGGGCACCCGCCCCAGCGCCGCGGTGGCCGCGCGGTCGGCGGGGTGCTGGTAGGCCCGCGGCGAGATGCCGGGCAGCTTCCAAGCTTCGGCGGGGACGGCCATCAGGCGGCCAGCGCGCGTTCCAGGACCGCCTCGGCGTCGACGCCGGGGGGCAGAGTGCCGAAGGCCCGTCCGCCCTCGCCGCCCAGGCGCGAGGCGCAGAAAGCGTCGGCCACCGCCGGCGGCGCGTGGCGCACCAACAGGCTGGCCTGGAGGCCGAGGGCCAGGCTCTCGGCCAGGCTCCGGGCCTCCCACGGCGAACAGCCCGTGCCGGCATGCGGGGGGCGCCCCTGGTTGGTCACCTCGTGCGTAACCGCGGGGACGGTAGGGGATCCGGGGCAAGAGGGGAGTCCGGCAGATGCTCGAGGGCGCTCGCTAGAACAGGCCCAGTATGCGTGAGGTCGACTTCTTCATCCTGCTCCTGGCCGGCGTGGTCCTCCTGGCCCTCGCGGCCGAGAAGCGGCGGGTGCCGCACGCGGTGGCGCTCGTGCTGGGCGGCCTGGCGATCGGGCTGCTGCCGTTCGCGCCCGATGTCCAGATCTCCCCCGAACTGATCTTCCTGGTCTTCCTGCCGGCGATCCTCTACCCCTCGGCCTTCCGCTTCGCCGCGGAGGACTTCCGCTTCGTCGCCCGTCCGGTCGGCTTCCTGGCGGTGGGCCTGGTGCTGGCCACCGTCGCCGCGGTCGCCGTGACGGCCCACGTGGTGGCCGGCATCCCGTGGGAGGTGGCCTTCGTGCTCGGCGCGGTCCTGGGCCCGACCGACCCGGTGGCCGCCACCGCGATCATCCGAGGGCTGGGCGCCCCGGAGCGCGTCAGCGCGATCCTGGAGGGGGAGAGCCTGGTCAACGACGGCACCGGGCTGAGCGCCCTGCAGGTGGCGCTGGGGACCGTGGGCGCGGCGGGGTTCGCTCTCGCCTCGGCGACCGGTGAGTTCCTCGGGATCGTCGCCGGGGGGATCGCCATCGGGGCGGCGGTGGGGTGGCTTGCATCCCAGCTGCGCCGGCGCCTCGACCAGCCCGACGTGGAGATCGCGATCTCGGTGCTCACCGGCTACGGAGCCTTTCTCGCGGCCGAGCGCCTACACGTGTCGGGGATCCTCGCCGCCGTCGTCGCGGGCCTGGTCATGGGCCGCCGCTCGCCGCGCGAGATCGCTCCCTCCACGCGAATGCGCAGCCTCGCCTTCTGGGAGCCGCTCCAGTTCTTCGCCGAATCGATGCTGTTCCTGCTCATCGGACTTCAGTTCGCCGATGTGCTCGACACCGAGGATGCGACCGGCCTCGGCAACCTGATCGCGACGACGCTGGCGGTCGCCGCGGTCACCCTCGGCGTGCGGGTGGCCTGGGTCCTCAGCACGCCGTACTTGGCCGCTTTGCCCGAGGCGCTGCGCTCGGGGACGTGGCGCCCCCGCGCGCTGCTCTCGGGGCGGGAGCTGGTGCTGGTGGCCGGCGGGGGGATGCGCGGCGCGGTCTCGGTGGCGGCGGTGCTCTCGATTCCGATGACCGTCGACGGCGGGCCCTTCCCCGAGCGCGAGACCCTGCTGTTCGTGGGCTTCGGCGCCGTGGTGATCACCCTGGTGCTGCCCGCGCTGGGCATGGCCCCCCTGATTCGCCGGCTGGGCCTCGAGGCAGGCGACGAGCCCGACG
>JALZII010000014.1 GCA_030860365.1 Actinomycetota bacterium | reverse complement strand
GCGCCGGCACGGCTGGAGGACCTCGAGCTCCCCTCGTCGCGCCTGCCCCCCGGCGCACACGCCGCCCTCGCGGACGTCTGCGGAGAGGAGGCGCTGCGCGTCGACCGCGACGCGCGCGTGGCCCACGCCGCCGGTCGCGGCTACGCCGACCTCGTGCGTCTGCGCGCCGGCGACGTCTCGGGCGCACCCGACGGGGTCTTGATCCCCGAGTCCGCGGACCGGATCTCCGCGGTGCTCGCGGTCTGCGCAGAGCACGAGGTGGCGGTGGTCCCCTTCGGCGGCGGCACGAGCGTGGTGGGCGGCGTCGAGCCCCTGCGCGACGGTCACGAGGCCGTGCTCACCCTCGATCTGTCGTGCCTGGACCTCGTGGTGGACATCGACGAGGTGTCGCTCACCGCCACGCTCGAGGCCGGTCTGATGGGCCCCGCGGCCGAGGAGGCGCTGAGCTCGGCGGGGCTGACGCTCGGCCACTTCCCGCAGTCGTTCGAGTACTCGACGGTGGGAGGATGGGTGGCCACTCGCTCGGCGGGCCAGGCCTCCACGGGCTACGGGCGCATCAACGAGCTGGTCGAGGGCGTGCACCTGTGCGCGCCCGCCGGTGAGCTGGTGCTCGAGGCCCTTCCCGCGACGGCGGCCGGGCCGTCGCTGCTCGAGCTGGTGGTGGGCTCGGAGGGTGTGCTCGGGGTGATCACCCAGGCCACCCTGCGGGTGCGCCCGGTTCCCGAGGAGCGCATCTACGAAGGCTGGGCGTTCAGGTCTTTCGCCGAGGGCGCGGAGGCCCTGAGGGCGATCGAGCAGCGGGGAGCCTCCCCCGACGTCGTCCGGCTGTCCGACGAGGAGGAGGCACGGCTGGCCCTGGCCATGACGGGAGAGAGCACAGCCGACCGCCTTGGACGGGCGTACCTGCGGGCTCGGCGCCGCGAGGGCGGCTGCCTGGGGATCGTGGGCTACGAGGGCACCGCCGACGACGTGGCCCGACGCCGAAAGCGGACGGGATCGCTGCTGCGCGCCGCGGGAGGAGTGGCGCTCGGCCGGCGGCCCGGGCGAGGGTGGGCGCGCGGGCGCTTTGCCGGGCCCTACCTGCGCGACGTGCTGATGGGGCGCGGGGTGATGGTCGAGACGCTGGAGACGGCCACCCGTTGGAGCCGGCTGGCCGAGCTGCGCAAGGCGGTGCAGGACGCCCTCCACACCTCCCTGTCCGCACGCGGCACGCCCCCGCTGGTGACCTGCCACATCTCGCACGTCTACCCATCCGGCGCCTCGCTCTACTTCACCTCCCTCGCCCGCCAGGAGCAGGACGCCGAGCTCGAGCAGTGGAGCGCCGCCAAGAGCGCCGCGAGCGACGCGATCGTGGCCCTGGGCGCCACCATCACCCACCACCACGCCGTCGGGCGCGACCACCTGCCGTGGATGTACGACGAGGTCGGCGAGCTGGGCGTGGAGCTGCTGCGGGCCGCCAAGGAGCGGCTCGACCCGTCCGGGATCATGAACCCGGGGAAGTTGATTCCGCGGGCTTCCGCCTAGGGCTGAGGGGGCGGCTGCTGCGGCTGAGGCGCCTGAGGCGCCTGAGGCTGTTGACCACCGCCGCCCTGACCCTTCAGCGGGGCGAGGGGACCGCGGAGGATCGACGCGCCCGAGTGCTTGGCGTTGCGGTCGATGGGCTCGCGTGAGATGTCGATGAACTGGAACTTGTCGAAGTCCTTTGGCAGGGCCCCGGCGCCCTGGTAGCGGCCCTGCTTGTCGGTGACCTGCGCACCGACCGACTGGGCGTCGCCGTCGGAGTTGTAGAGCCAGACCTCGTAGGCGTGGCGGCGCTGACTGGGGGGCAGCTGGGCCTGCACGATCAGCTGGCGCTGGCCGCCGCGCTCGGCCACCACGGCCACGCCGCCGCCCTGCTTGTTGCGCTCGACCGGCCGCAGCTCGGTCTGGCCGACCAGCTGCGCCCGGCTGTTGTTGGCTGCCCGCTGCTTCTTGGGCTCGTCGTCGCCCGTGACGACGCCGATCGGCCAGACGAGCACGCCCAGAACCAGCAGCACGGCCGCCACCGCCCCCGCCCCCAACAGGCGCCGGCGGCGGACGGGGGTCTCGGCCTCCGGCGTGAGCGCGTGACCTGGGGTGTCGTCGGCCTCGCCGTCCTCGGGACCGGCGCCGGGGCGGGCGCGATCGCGTTGCGGGCGGCGCTCAGCTCGGGCGACCGAGCGGTCGCCGTCGGGGATGGCGGGAGGGCCACCGCCCTCGTAGAGGTCGTCGAGTGAGTCCATCAGCGACCGGGCCCAGGTGCGGGCGGGCTCGGACCGGCGCAGGTGGCCGCGGGTGGCCGTCGACTCGGGCCCGGTCTGCTGGCCCAGCACGTAGTCGGCCAGCTGGCCGCGCCAGTCGCGGTCGACGCCGTCCGCGCTCAAAGGGGCGAGCGTCACGAGCGCGCTCTCGGCGAGCTCGTGCACGCGGCTCTCGGGCATCCCGAGCATGTCGGAGAGCTCCTCGTAGCTCTGTCCCCGCTTGAGGACGAGCTCGAGGATCGCGCGCTGGTCGGCCGAGAGCTGATCGAATGTGGCCACGGTCGAGGGGGAACTGTAGCCTGCGATCGGTGGGCGCCGACCCCCAGACGGCCGTGCCCCTCGAGCGCACGCTCGACGGGGTTCTGGGCTTCGAGTTCCTCGAGACGGGCGAGGAGGAGGCGCGCGCCCGCTTCACGGTCGGTGACCGGCATCGCCAGCCCATGGGGCTCGTCCACGGCGGGGCCTACGCGGCGCTCGCCGAGAGCCTCTGCTCAGCGTCGACCCACATCGCGGTGAGCCCCGACTCGATCGCAGTAGGACAGTCGAACCTGACTACGTTCACGCGTCCGGTGAGCGAGGGAGCCATCGACGCCCGGGCCCGTCGCAGGCACCGCGGCCGCACCACCTGGGTATGGGAGGTCGACTTCACCGACCAGCACGGTCGCCTGTGCGCCACCACGCGGGTGACGATGGCCGTGCGACCGGCTGCCTGACTACAGGGCCCTGAGCCTGCGCCCGCCTTCGAGCGGCTGCACCCGTGATTGGTAGCGGCTGGTGATGGGCAGGCGACGGTCGCGGCCGAAGGCGCGCGTGGAGATGCGGATGCCCGGGGGGGCCTGACGGCGCTTGTACTCGGCGCCGTCGACCATGCGAACCACCCGCTCTACCTCCTCGGCCGGCAGCCCGCGGCGCACCAGCTCGCCGGCGTCGAGGTCACCCTCCACGTAGCCCTCGAGGATCGCGTCGAGCAGCTCGTATGGGGGCAGCGAGTCCTCGTCCAGCTGCTCCTCGCTGAGCTCCGCCGAGGGCGGGCGGTCGAGCACCGAGTTGGGGACCAGCTCGCCATCGCCCTGCTCGTTGCGCCAGCGGACCAGGCGGTAGACCCACCCCTTGTAGACGTCCTTGAGGACGGCGAAGCCGCCGGCCATTTAGCCGTAGAGCGTCGCGTACCCGAACGAGAGCTAGCTCTTGTTTCCGGTCGCGAGGGCAAGCCAGCCGAA
>JALZII010000013.1 GCA_030860365.1 Actinomycetota bacterium | reverse complement strand
GCCTTGACGTCGGCCTTGTGCGCCAGGGCCTCGACCGTCTCGCCCAGCTCTTCGCGCGTCTCCTGGATGTCGGCCTGGATCTCCTCGGGGCTCGGCGCCTCCTGCTTGCGGCTCTCCTCGAGCTCCTCGGTTGTCTTGGCCTGCTCTGCGGCGTGCTGGTCATCCGCTTGGTTCTCGGCGCTCATCAGCGGCTCGCCCTCCCCTTGACCTCGTCGACGTCTCGTTTGGTGCTTTGGATCGCCTGCTCGGGCTGTGGTGGCGTGGCCTGCTCGACCTGCTTCTTGCCCACCAGCGCCGCGACGCCCGCGATCGCGAAGAGCACAACGGTCACGATCAGCGCGGCGATCCAACCCTCGAGGAAGGTGGCCAGCACCAGGATGATCGTGGCGACGAGCGCTCCGACCCCGTAGGCCGCGATCAGGCCTGCACCTCCGAAGAGCCCCACGCCGATCCCGGCGCGTTTGCCCTTCTCCTTCATCTCGACCTGGGCCAGCTCGAGCTCCTTGCGCACGAGCGCGGCCGTCTGCTGAGACATGCGCTGAACCAGGTCGCCGACCGGCAAATCGTTCAAGTTTTCCTGTGACATGCGCTGCACCCTCCCCTCTCATGCTCGGTCGAAACCCCTTCGGTCGCCTGTGTAGACCGACGGTGGCCCTGTTTTGTTACGCGCCCGGCGCAACGGCGTAACCGCCTCGCGCGTCTCGCGGTCCCAGCGGTAGGTGACCGTCTCTGTGCCGGCTCTTCCCGCGACCCTGAACGATCCAGACAGCGAGCTGGTCCGCCGCACCCTGGCCGGAGACAGGGGCGCCTTCGGGGAGCTCGTCGAGCGCCACGAGGCGGTTGCTCACCGGGTGGCGCGGCGGATCGTCGGATCCGACGAGGCCGACGACGTGACCCAGGACTCCTTCCTGCGCGCCTTTCATCGCCTCGAACGCTTCCGCGGCGACAGCCCCTTCCGCGGGTGGCTGCTTCAGATCGTGCACAACACCGCGCTGAACGCCGCGCAGCGCCGCCGGCCCGAGCCGGTGGCCGACTCTCCCGTGGCCGAGGAGCCCGCCCGGGAGCGACAGCCCGCCCGCGAGCTCGAGGAGCGCGAGCGCCGCGAGCGGTTGGAGCTCAAGCTGCGCGGACTGCGGTCCGAGCACCGCGTGGTGCTGGTGCTGCGCGACCTGGAGGGCCTGGCCTACGAGGAGATCGCGGCGGTGACCGAGACGCCGCTGGGAAGCGTCAAGGGGCGCCTGCACCGCGCACGGGGCGAGCTGATCGAGCTGCTGCGCACGAACTCCTACGACTGGGAGCTGCCGGAGTGAACGGTGAGCCCGAGGCCCCCACTGCGGCCGAGCGGGGCCTCGACGAGCACCTGGAGCTGCTGCGCTCCGACCAGAGGGGGCCCATGCGCTCGCTTGTGCGCCGAACCGTTCGCACCGCGCGCTGGCAGCGGGTGGCGCGCGCGCCGCTCAAGGTGGCCGGGATGATCGCAGCGGCGCTCATCGACGGTCTGGGCCTGGTAGCCCAACGACGGAGGGGCAGGTGACCCTCGCCTCCGTGATCGACACCGCGGGCGAAGCGCTGGGCGGCTTCCTGCCGCGGCTCGGTGGCGCGCTCGTGCTGCTGGTCCTCGGCGTGCTCGCCGCCCGACTGGTGGGCAGGCTCGTCCGCCGCGCCCTCGAAAAGGCCGGGCTCGACAGGCTGGCCGGGCGCTTCCAAGTCGGCGACGTGCTCGAGAGCGCCGGCCTCGGGTCGTCGCTCAGCGCGCTCGTGGGCGCCGCGCTGCGCATCGGCCTCACGCTCGTTGTCGTCTTCGCCGCGCTCTCGCTGCTCGGCCTCCAGTTCCTGAGCCAAGCGCTCAACCAAGCCGTCCTCTTCCTCCCCAAGGCGGGTGTGGCGGCTGTCCTCGTCCTCGCCGGCGTGGTCCTGGGAGGCATCGTCCGCGAGCGCCTGGATCGCACTGCCCACCAGATGGACTTCGCCGTGCCGCTCGGCCGGGCGGCGCAGGTGACCGTCGTGGCGGTCTTCGCCATCACCGCGGCGGCGCAGGTGGCCGTCTCCACCCTCGTCCTGATGATCGTCGTGGGCATCCTGCTCTCGGGGGCGGCGACCACGTTCGCGCTCGCCTTCGGCCTCGGCGGCCGCGAGGTGGCGCGCGAGCTGAGCGCCGGTCGCTATCTGCGAAGCGCTTACCGCGAGGGGCAGGTCATCAGCGTCGAGGGGGTGCGCGGGGAGATCGTGGCCATGGAAACCGCGGCGACCGTACTGCGCACCCCGGTGGGCGATACCGTGCGCCTGCCGAACGCGCTGCTCTTGAGCTCCGTGGTGACGGTGCACGACCCCGACGGCTGACGGCGCGGTAGCGATCCGCCGTCCGCGGGGCTTACGCGTTCCTGCACGACATCTCCGAGCGCCGGCGCTCGGATCAGTTCCTCCGTGCCCAGCACGCCCTCACCGCCGCGCTCGCCCGGGCCCGTACCAGGCCAAGCGCATGGAGCGCGACCGCGCGGTGCTCGCAGAGGCCTGAACGCCCCGTGAGCCGGCCTACCTTGGCCGGGGCCCTTTAGTGCCCGCCGCCGGCCTGATCTAGGTTGTCCTTGGCCTTGTCCACGGCGTCCTGGTCGACGTCTGCATTGCCCGGTGGCGTAGTGGCCTCGTGGGTGGGATCGGGCGGACTGGTCGTAGGGCGGTCCTCGCCCGCGGGGTCATCCTGGGTCTCGGTCATGTCCGGGGCCTACCCGCCCCGGGCGACAGCTACTCGCTGGGGGAGAGGTGCTCCGGGGCCAGGCGGCGCGCCAGCTCCAGCGTCTCCTCCTCGAGCTCGGCCTCCTCGAGCTCGTACTCGCTCGCAAACGCCTCGCGCAGCGCACCGATCGTGGCCTCCACCGTGGCCGTGGGGGCCTCGTCGACCACCGCGCCCGTCACATCGGGATTCCAGTCGAGCCCCATCGCGCCGTAGACCGGGACGAGGATGTCACGCACTCGGTCGGCTCCCTCGACCACGATCACCCCGCCCACGTGGGCTCCGCCCGAGATCAGGCGCTGCCCCACCCCCATCAGCTTGGTGCGCCCACCGGCACTCACGCTGTGCGAGCCCGGGCAGTACTCGCCGGGCACCTCCCCCACGCGAGCGTCCACTCCGAGCGTCCGCAGCGCACGAGCCACGCGACCGGCGACCTGGTCGAAGCGCGCCCGCACGCCCGGGCGCGGGTCGGAGTCGGGTATCGCGTGCGAAAAGGAGATCGTCCCCTCGTGGAACACCGCCGCCCGGCCGCCGGCGAGGCGCTCGACAGCCTCGAAGCCGCCGGCCCGGGCGACTATCACCGCCTCCCCGTAGCCTGAGCCGACCACGTCGAGCTTCCCGAAGGCCACGATGGGACCCGGCCGGGCCAAGCGCAGCGTCTCGGGCAGCTCCCCCGCCGCGACGCGCTCGAGCAGGGCGCGCGAGACGGCGGTGTCCAGCGCGGGATCGTGAGGAAGCGAGTGGCGAATGACGCTTAGAGACATGAATAACGACCGGATTTTCGGGGTATCAGCTCGACATGAGCATTACCGACGAGCTTCTCTCCAACAACCAGTCCTACGCGTCCGGCTTCGGCAAGGCCGGCCTGCCCGTGCCGCCCGGCAAGAAGGTCGCAGTGGTGGCGTGCATGGACGCCCGCCTCGACCCCGCGCGGGCACTGGGCCTCGAGGAGGGCGACGCCCACGTGATCCGCAACGCCGGCGGCGTGGTCACCGACGACGAGATCCGCTCGCTGGCCATCTCGCAGACCCTGCTCGGAACCGAGGAGATCATCCTCGTCCACCACACCGACTGCGGCATGCTCAGCTTCACCGACGACCAGCTGCTCGCCCAGCTCGAGGAGTCGACCGGCCAGCGTCCCGAGTGGGCGCCTCGGAGCTTCGAGGACCTCGACGACGACGTCAGGGACTCGATCCGCAGGATCGAGGAGAGCCCGTTCGTGCCTCACAAGAACGTGCGGGGGTTCGTCTACGAGGTGGAGACGGGGAAGCTGCGCGAGGTGGCCTGAGCCAAAGGCCCGGGCCGGCCGGCCGCTAGAAGCCCAGCGCGAACTTTGCTTCTTCGCTCATCTTCTCCGGTGTCCACGGCGGGGTGAACACCATCTTGGGGAAGACGCGCTCCACGCCGTCGAGCTCGCCGACGAACTCCTCCATCTGCTCGGAGACCTGCGGCCCGATCGGGCAGCCGGGCGAGGTCAGCGTGAAGGTGACGAAGACCTCGGGGCCCTCCACCTCCACGTCGTAGACCAGGCCGAGCTCGACGAAGTCGAGACCCAGCTCGGGATCGATGACGTTCGTGAGCGCCTCGGTGACTTCGTCCTTGGTGGGCATCTCCCTCCAGGTTAGTAGGGTCGAAGCATGCGTTTGATCGGGCTCGTGGTGCTCTTCATCCTGCTCCCGATCGCCGAGATCGCATTGCTCTACCAGGTCGGGGACGCCATCGGGATCCTGTGGACCGTCGCGCTGCTGATCGCCGACTCGATCATCGGCTCCCTGCTGCTTCGCTCCCAGGGCCGCGCCGTGTGGCGCCGCTTCCAGGGCACGATGGAGTCGGGCCGCATGCCCCACCGCGAGGTTCAGGACGGTGTGCTGGTCGTCTTCGGCGGCGCGCTGCTCATCACCCCGGGCTTTCTCACCGACATCCTGGGCCTGCTCCTGTTGATCCCGCCCACTCGCAGCGTGATCCGCCGCTTCGTGATGCGAGCCCTCGCCCAGCGGGCCGCCGACCGCGTCGAGGGCGGGGTGTGGGACGTGGAGGGCACCGCAACCGAGGTCGAGCTGCCGCGCCAGCGCCTCGAGCGGTGAGCGAGCCCGCCCTCTCGGTCGCCTTCTTCGACCCCGCTCGGCGCATCCATGGCTTGGCGCGGGCGGGCGCGACGCTGCTCTTCGAGGACACCCACTCGACGGTGCTCGACCAACCGGCGCGGATCGGCCCCTCGGCGGGCGGCTACGCAGCCGCGGTGGAGGGTCGTTTCGAGATCGAGCTCGAGCCGGCGTCCGAGCCCGCGGAGCTGGCGGGGACCCGCGTGTGGGTGTGCCGCGCGCGAGGAACCGTGGACGGCGCTCCCGTGGAGGGCCTGGGCACGGTGAGCGAATCGCTTCGACCGCCGTCCTGGGAGGACCTCGATGCGCTGCGCGCGCTGTCGCTCCTCGCCGACTCCGGCCACGCCCTGCTGGCCGTGGCCCGCCGACCGCGCGGGGTCGCAGGCCACGGGGACGAGCTCATCTCAGCGGTGCTGTTGTCCGATGGCCAGCTCGCGGACGCAGAGGAAGCTCGGCTCTCCACCGTCTACGACGGCGAGGGCCGCCAGCGCAGCGCCGGCCTCGAGCTGTGGCTTCCCGGCGAGGACTTCCCCCGCCGCGCCTCGGGGGCGGTGGCCGCGGGCTCCTCACTCGAGCTCGAGGGCCTGAACGTGCACGCCGCGGTGTTCCGCTGGAGCCTCGAGGGGCGCGATGCCTACGGGCAGTACGAGCTGGCCGTGCGCGCACCTGTGCCCGAGGCCGCGTGAGCCCGAGCGCGATCGCCTGCGACTTCGGCGGCGTGCTCACCTCTCCGCTGGTGCATGCGCTGGACTCCTTCGCCGATAGCTGCGGCACCACCTTGCCGGACCTCGGGGCGGCGATGGCGGCCGTGGCCGAGCGCGACGGCGAGCATCCCCTGTACTCCCTCGAGCGAGGCGAGATCTCCGAGGCAGAGTTCATGCGGCGCACCTCTGACGAGCTGGGCGGGGGCGTCGAGCTGTCCGAGCTGGGCGAGGGCTACTTCACCCGACTCGAGCGAAACGAGCCCATGCTCGCGTTCCTGGCCGAGATGCGCGGGCGCGGCCTGCGCCTGGCCCTGTGCACCAACAACGTGCGCGAGTGGGAGCCGCTGTGGCGACCCATGCTGCCCGAGATCGACGATCTCTTCGAGGTGATCGTGGACTCCGGCTTCGTGGGCACCCGAAAGCCCGAGCCGGAGATCTACCGCATCGTCTTGGAGCGCCTGCGCGTAGAGGGCCCGGACTGCGTGTTCATCGACGACCTCGAGATCAACTGCGTGGCTGCTGCGGAGGCCGGGATGCACGCGGTGCACTTTCGCGAGACCGAGCAGGCCATCGCGGAGGTGCGCGCGGCGGTCGGCGCCGTTGTCCGCCGCTAGCTCGGGTTCACCCGCAACCGCGTCCCCACAGCCCGAGGCGTTTCTCACGGGCTCGATCAGCCAGGTCTTCGAGTCGGGGGGCGAGCTCGTCGTTCGGCC
The DNA here is from genome assembly GCA_030860365.1 of Actinomycetota bacterium. Taxonomy (GTDB): domain Bacteria; phylum Actinomycetota; class Thermoleophilia; order Solirubrobacterales; family Thermoleophilaceae; genus JACCZR01. Next base: position 15,094 of record JALZII010000013.1, on the reverse strand, counting down.
CGATCGTCAGCGGGCGGGCGTAGCCGCTGGCCACCAGCGTCTCGTTGAAGGTCCGGTCGTCGCCCAGGTACACGTAGGCCAGTGCGCGGCCGTACCGGTCCCGGCGCTCGACCCCCACCCGCACGCCGACCGCTCGCCCCCGCCGCAGGGCCCGCTCGGCGAACGCCGACGCCTCGCGCCCGTAACACTCAGCGCCGCCGTGAACCTCGGGCGTGTCGACTCCGATCAGCCGTGTCGAGCCGAGGCCGCTCAGCACCACGGTGTCCCCATCGACCACCCGCTCCACCCGCACCGAGCGCTCCGGACCGAACGAGGAGCCGGCGCACGCGACGAGAGCCAGAGGAAGAGCCAACCCGGCCTTGAGAGCGCCGAGAGGCGAGGAGAGCAAGGACGCAGGGCGGGGAAGCGTGCTAAGCAAGCGACCCGGCCGAGGACGCCGCTATCCGACGCCTATCGGCGCTCTCAATTGTCGGAGCCGAGACGGTCCCAGCAGTACAGCTCGACCGCCTCGGCGGCCAGCTCCACCGTCCGCTCGCTCGAAAGCCAGGGCAGCACGGCGTTCAGCGCCTGCTCCTCGCTCGCGCCGGAGTCGAAGACGTCGTCGCCGCGGAAGCCCGCCGCGATGCGCAGCGCCTCGCGGCGGTGCTCGCCCAGCTGGTTGAAGGCGCGCATCAGGAACTCCTTGTTGGCGATCGGCGTGGCGATCTCGAGCGAGGCATGCCATGCGGCGAGCATCGAGAGGTCCTCGTCGTCGAGATCCTCGACGGCTTTGGCGTAGTGAACCTCCAGCTCGTCGTCGGGAATCTCGTCGACCCAGGCGCGCACCAGCTCACCGAGCAGCTGGCGGCGGGCCTCACGGCCTACCGACTCGGCTACTACCCGTATGGCTTCCTGGGGCTCGATGAAGCAGAGAGGCACCTGGGCTCAGCTCCCTGATCGTGTGATGGGACGAAAGCAAGGTAAGGGCGACCCCCGACGGAACGGGAGCCGGCGACGGAACTCCTGCAATCGCGCCTGCGCGCGCCCTCACCGAGCAAAGGAACGAATCCGCCAGCGGCCTCCCTCCCGCTCCAGGGTCACCGTTTCGCCACCGCCCAGGCGGGCGACCGCGCTGCCGCCCTTCACCTCCACCTCGCGGACCGTCAGCTCGTCGGAGGTCGGCAGGGTGAAAGGGTCTATTTGAGCCTGGCGCCCGCACGCGCGAAGCGCCTCGATCCCCTCGGCATCGCCGGGCCGGCGACCCACCACCGTGCAGAAGGCCTCCCCGTCTCCGAGCTCGACGGCCTGGATGAGCTCGCCGATCGCACGCGCCACATCACGCCGTGGCCCATCCGTCAGGACCTCGGGCGGCGGCTCTCGCCGGGTGGTGGGCGGCTCCGCCTCGCTGGACCTCCCCGTCTCGGCGGGTGCCGTCTCCTGGGCGGGCGAGGAGCCCACGGTGGCGGGGGGCTCGCGGACCACGCTCTCGTCGCCCTCGGCCACCAGCAGCACCCCGACCAACGCCAGCGCCACGGCGGCGGCCGCGGCGGCGGCTATCCGGCCCCTGCTCACGCAGTCAGCCCCACTGCCGGGTCGCGCCGGGAGGACCTCACCCGGCGCCGCTCCGCGACGAGCGCCGCGCGTTCATCTTCTCCGCGAGCCTCATTGTCCGCTCGAGCTGGCCTTCGCCGTCCATGTTCTCGAAGCCGGCCCGCCAGCCCTCGGCCGACTCCACGGGGAAGCCGTGGAGGTCGAGCCCTACGGACTCCACCGCCTCGCGGACGTCGGACGGCGGCCTGGCGCGGCTCGGGCGTCGCGAGCGCTTCGCCCGGGCGACGAGGCGCTCGGCGAGCCTGAGCGCAAATGACCCGCGGGCTGTGGAGCGCCCGGAGCGCTGAGCTCGGTGGGCGCGAAGGTGATAGCGGTCCAGGGGCAGGAGGAGGCTCAGGCCGAGCGCGCCCACGCATGCCCAGGCGAGCGGCACCAGCACAACCCACATGAGGCTCAGCGCGGTGGTGCTCGCCTCGAGGGCGAGGCCGGCGGCGGCCGTCAGGGCGCAGAGCGCGGACAGGAAGACGACGACCCGCACCCCGCCGAAGAGCTTCGAGACGAGCGGGTGCTCGCCGGGGCGCAGGAGGTAGGAGGAGAGCACGCCGGGAATGGCCAGCAGCAGCGCGCTCGAGACCTCCGCCTGCTCGCGCAGCTCCTCGAGCCGAAGCCAGGCGACGCTCAGGAGCAGGGCGGTCAGGACGGCTGACAACAGGGCGGCCGCCAGCAGGCCCGACCGGGCCACGCCCACCTTCAGCTCGATCAGTCCCCAGGTCCATCGCGACAGGCCGCTGTAGTGCAGGTGCACCCTACGCAGGCCGCGATAGTCCTGGCTTCCGCTCTGCGTCGTCTCGCTCGGGAGGGCCAGACCCTGGCGGAGGTCGATGCCCGAGACGGCTGCCACCTCGAGCTCGTCCGGCACCTCGATCTCCACGTGATAGCTCCCGGCGGCCCCGAGCGAGGAGGCCGGCAGGAGCAGCGGGACGTCGCTCCAGTTCATCGTCTCCGGAAGCGATCGCCACAGCGAGCGGTCGATCTCCGAGCCCGGCCGCTCCTCGTAGGAGAACTTGATGACACGCCGCGCCTCGGGATCGGCCGCGATCGGCACCAGCAGCAGGAAGTTGTTGGTCAGGTCTTCGGCCACGGTCATCATCCGCGGCTCCTCGACCAGGCGCGCTCGCTCGTCGGAGGACTGGCAGCCCGGCCACGGATCGCGCAGGCTGCGAAAGGCTTCGCCGGCGGCGTCCGGCCCCTGCGTGGCGATGCTGCGCAGGTCCCGCTCGAGGTCCTCCGGAAGCGGCCTTGCCAGCAGGGCCTCGGCGAGGAGGCACAGCATCGTCGCGCCGACGGCGTTGTTGTGACGGCGCGAGAGCAGCGGGAGGCTCCTCCCCTCCTCGTCGTGCAGGTCGAAGTTCACCACGGTTCGCTTGCGCAGCAGGGTCAGCGGGACGTAGGCGCCGGGCTTCCCGCCAATGCGGGTGGTCCGGACGAGCTCGCGGGGCAGGTCGGGCAGGGTGAAGTCGACCGACACCCGGCGGCGGATCCGGTTCTCGTCGAGGAACGTGATCGACTCGACCCTCCGGTGCACCCACTCGTGCGTGCCCAGCAGGAGGGCGAACGCGGCCACCGCCACCCTCTCCTCGACCTCGGGCCGCCACGCCGAGGGCCAGTGCTCGACGAGGGCCCGGGGCGCCGGTGCAGGCGCCTCGGAGTCATCGGCGTGGCGCGGCGGGCCGCGGTCGCCCGCACGCCCGACCTCCGAGGGTTCACCGGGACCGTGGGCCGTTCCGGCTTCACCTGCGCGGTGGCCCGCCATCGGCGAGACACTATTGCTCGGCCGCGTGCAAAGGCCCCGTATCGGCAGCGGGCAGCCGGCGCTGGGCCAGGGTGCGCTCCGGAGGCCAGCTGCACAAGGCGGGCTGTCCGGGGCAGGTGACGCACAGCTCGCGGTGGGGCTCGTCGGTGGGCTCGAAACGGCCCTCCACCACGCCCGCGGCCAGCGAGAGCAGCCGGCGCTCGAGCTCGCGGGCGTCCGCGGCCTCCCAGGTCACCGAGGCCGGCTCGTCGGGACGCTCGAGGAAGGCGTGCACCACCTCCACCCGCACGGCGCCCTCGCGCAGCGCGGCCAAGGCGTAGACGACCCGCTGGGTGCCGTAGTGGTCCTCGGCGATAGCGGCCGGGTGGTCCTCGGATCCCAGGCGGTCGCTCTTGTAGTCGACGATCAGCGTGCGGTCGTCCTCCCTCGCGTACACGTCCACGAAGCCGTTGACCAAGACGCTGCGCCCGCCCGCGCGTGGCGGAACGAGAGTGAACGCGAACGGGAGCTCGGCCCGCGTGCGCCGGGCGCGGGCCAGGCGGCTGCGCAGGCGCGAGCCCGCGAAGCGCTCGACCATGTCGCGCAGGTCGGCCACGTCCTCGTCGCGCGCTTCGACCCCCTCCCGCTCCAGGAGCTTCGCGACCTCGCGCGCGGAGGGCGTCACGGGCCGGCGCAGGTCCAGGTGCTCCAGCAGCTCGTGCACGATGGAGCCCCTCAGCAGGGCGGGCAGGCCCTCCAACGGCGCTTCGTCGGACGGAAGCTCGGCTTGCGGAGGAAGAGGCCCATCGAGCCCGAGCTCCTCCGCGCCGGGCAGCCGCAGCGCCCGATCGAGGTAGAAGCGATAGCCGCAGCGCCGGTAGGCCTCGAGCCCCGAGTAGCTCAGCCTCGAGACGGGGAGGGCCCGCGGCGCGGCCAGCACGCCGAGCTCCAGCGACGGGGGGTCCAGCCATTCGTCGGGCTCGGGGGCGGGCCGGGTGGGCACCCGGTCGGTGAGGGGCAGCTGCTGGTCGAGGTTCGCGAAGTCCAGGCGCTCCCAGCGGACCGGCACGTCACGGCCCTGCCAGGTGTCGGTGTGCACCCCGCCGGCCTCGTCGTCGGGCAGACTGGGCACGAGCGCACGCCAGAGCCAACGCAGCGGCTCGGACAGCGGCTTGGGCTCGGGGCGCCCCTGCAGGTCGGTCGCCCCGCTGAGCACGAGGCGCTCCTTGGCGCGGGTGAGCGCGACGTAGAGGATGCGCTTCTCCTCGGCCTCGTCGCGCACGCGCTGCTCTTCCTTGATGCGCTCGAGCTCGGCGGTCGGCACCGCGGCCGTGCCCAGCGAGGACAAGCGCAGCCCGAGACGCCCGTCCGCGGAGAGGCGAAGCGGACCATGGTCCTCGTGGCCGTCCTTTCCCAGGTCCGCCACGAACACGACCGGGAACTCGAGGCCCTTCGCGCGGTGGATGGTCATCAGCCGAACGCGCTGCAGCTCAGCGGCCTCCAGCGGCGCTTCCCCCTCGCGCCCCGAGATCAGGTCGCGCTCGGCGACGAAGTCGATGAACGAGCGCAGGTCGCGGCCCTCATCGGCCTCGAACTCGCGGGCCATGCGCATGAGCTTTCGCACGTTGGCCATCCGCCGGTCTCCGGCCGGACGCGCGAGGACGTGCTGGTCGTACCCGGTCGCCGTGACCGCGCGGTCGATCAGGCGCTCCAGCGAGACCCGCGGAGCGTCGGCTCGCTCACGGGCGAAGGCATCCACGAAGCGCTCCAGGCGGTCGCGGTCGGGGCCCGGGAGATCAACCAGCAGGTTGCTCGGGTCGTCGCCCCCGAACGCCGCCTGCAGTGCCCACCAGGGGTCGCGGCCCGCGCGCTCGGCGCGCATGCCCACGAGCGTGACGCCGTCCAGGGAGACGCCCACCAGCGGAGAGGCGAGCACCGACAGCAGCGAGAGCTCGTCCAGCGGGTTGGCCAGCGCGGCCAGCCAGTGGCGCAGGTCCCCCACCTGCTGTTGGCTCCAGTAGCCGCGCCCGCCCACCACATGGGTCGGGATGCCGCGCTCCTCCAACGCGCGCTCGTAGAAGGTCATGTGAGTGGTGGCGCGCATGAGCACCACGATGTCTCCCCAGCCGTGCCCGGTCTCCCGCGCAAGCTGCTCGAGTCGGCGGGCCAGAAGCCGTGCCTCGGCCGCGCGCCAGCGCGGCGCGGCGCGCAGCGAGCGCCCAAAGGCGTCCTCGTCCAGCTCCTCCCAGCATCCGTGCTTTTTGTCCACGGCCAGCAGCTCCACGCAGGGATCGCAAGACGGCGGGTCGTCGCGGCCCGCGCGCAGCGCCTCGAAGTCCTCGCCCCAGGTGCGCTCGAAGGCCAGGTCCACGGCGTCGAGGACCTCGCGGCGGCTGCGAAAGTTCGTGGTCACGCTCTGCGCCCGGTTCTCGCGGCGGGCTTCGGCGTGGTGGCGGGCGAAGACCCCGACATCGGCGTGGCGGAAGCCGTAGATCGACTGCTTCTCGTCGCCCACGCGGAACAGCGTCGGAGCGCAGGCCGGGCGTTGGCCGGCCGAGCACCGCTCGCTCGATTGGTTGCCCCGCTCGAGCAGGCCGAGCAGCTCGTTCTGGAGCGGGTTCACGTCCTGGAACTCATCCACCATTACGTGGGCGAAGCGCTCGGAATAGCCCTGACGGATGGCCTCGTCGCCCACCAGGAGGTCACGAGTGATCAGCTGCAGGTCCTCGAAGTCCAGGCCCGAGCGCTCGCTCTTGAGCTTCTCCAGCGCGTCTCCGTAGAGCTTGAGCAGCACGCGCAGCAGGGCATGGTGGCGGCGCTCGGACCGCGCCAGCACCACGCCGCGGTAGCCGTCGAGCGCCTGCCGGTACTCCTCACACGGATCGGACTTCAGGGCGTTCGCGCTGCCGGTCAGCTTGAAGCGGTCCAGGAGGGCGGCCTCGGAGACCGGGGCGGCCAGGGCCTCCCGGCATCCCTCCAGTCGCTCCAGTGCCTGCGTGACCTGCTTGATGGGCTCCGCGGAGGCCAGGTCGCTCGCGGCGCCGAGCACCGCGGCGGAGAGGCGGGCGGCCTCGGCAACGCCCTCGGAGGGCTCGGGCAGAGGGGCGAGGCGCGGCAGGCGCTGGCCCCTGCTGCGCAGGTTCGAGTACGCGGTGCGCACCATGTCGCGCAGGCGGTCGGGGGTGTAGGCGGCCACGAGCTCGAGCCGATCGGTGCCCGCGGCCTCGGCCAGCAGCTCCTCCAGCGCGCGGTCGAAGGCATCGAGGCTGAGTCGCTGGCTCTCGAGCTCGTCGAGCACCCGGTACTCGGGGTCGATCCCCGCGCTCAGCGCGTGCGCGCGCAGCACGCGAGCGCAGAACCGATGGATGGTCGATATCCAGGCTCCCTCGGCCTGGCGCGCCTCGTCGCGGCGGCCCAGCTCGACCAGCCGCGCGCGCACACGTGCCTTCATCTCGGACGCCGCCTTCTCGGTGAAGGTGATGGCGAGGATCGCGTCCACGGCGACGCCGTCCTCGATCACCGCCTGTGCGAAGCGCTCGACCAGAACCGAAGTCTTGCCCGTCCCCGCCCCGGCGCGCACCAGCAGCGATACGTCGCGGCGCTCGATCGCGGCGCGCTGCTCTGCGGTGAACTCCAGGGCTCAGTCCTCCGAGCGGCAGATCGAGGGGTAGGAGCAGGTCCCGTCGTAGCCGCACTTGTCCGGGTCGCACCCGAGCTCGCCTCGGCGCATCCGCTGAGCGGTCGCCGAGATGCGCTCTTGGGCCTGGGCGAGCACCTGCTCGAACTGCTCGGGCTCGACGAGGTCGGTCTTCACCCAGCCCGCGCCGAGGGCTTCGACGTGCTTCGACACCAGCCCCCGCGGCCTGCGTACCTCGCTGCCCAGGGGCTCGTAGACCCCGGCCACGGGCGCCAGCCCCAGCCGGTCGCGCACGGCCAGCATGTAGAGCGCCGCCTGGAAGCGGTTCTCCTTCTCCCAGTCCGCCCACTTGTACGAGTCCGCCTTCTTGCCCGTCTTGTAGTCGCGCACGAGCGCCTGGCCGTCGAAGACGTCCACGCGGTCGACCTTCCCACGCAGCTTCACGCCCGCCACCTCCACCGGCTCGTCGCCCCCCAGCCCGAACTCGAGCTCGAGGTGCTCGGGCTCGAACAGCGTCTCGGCCTCGGACTCCCAGCGCAGGAAGCGCAGGAGGTCGAACTCCAGGCGGCGCACCGCGGCGCGCACCCGGGTCTGCTGGGGCGAGAGGCGAAACTCGCCGCGGTGGGCTTCGAGCTCTGCGAGCAGGATCCGCTCGGCTTCGGCCAGGTTCGCCGGGGTCACACGCTTGGAGGCCGTCTCGTCGCGCAGCCGGGCATAGGTTCGCTCGAGGACCTTGTGGGCGTACTGCCCGCGGACCATCTGCTCGGGGTCGGGCTCGAGTGCCTCGGGACGCAGGAGGCTGTCCACCACCCACTTGACCGGGCAGTCGGCGTACTTCTCCAGCGCGCTGGCCGCCACGGCGTCCCTGGACGCCAGCTCGGCCAGCAGCGCCTCGGAGGTCAGGGCGGCTGGCTCGGGCTCCTCGGTTCGCCGGCCGCGCGCCGCCAGCGATCGCTCGAGCTCCGCGGAGGTGGGGGCGTCGTCGGGCTCCCAGGTCACCTCCGACAGCGACCGCCTGCGCTCAGGCAGCTCCTCGAACAGCTCCCGGACGTCCTCGACGAAGAAGGACTCGGCCTCCGGGTCGCCCTCCTCGTCGCAGTAGCGCGAGGAGAGCACCAGCAGCCGCTCGGCCCGCGAGGCGCAGACGTAGAAGAGGTAGCGCTCGCGCTCCAGGCGGTCTTCGCGCAGCGGCAGCACGAGCTCGCTCGCGGTGGCCAGGGCGCGCCTGTCCTCGTCGGGAAGGAACGGGTCGGACGAGCCACCGCGCGGGAACTCGCCCTCGTTGAGCCCGCAGACGAACACGGCCTCGAAGCGCCGGGCCCGAACCTCCCGCGGGCTCGCGACCTGCACGCGGTCGGGCTGAGGGTTCTCGCCCACCCGCACGCCCAGCTCGGCCAGCGTGTCGTGCACCCTGCGTGCGTCGAGCAGCACGTCGGGATCGGCGGCCAACACGTTCCCCAGCTCGTCCAGCGCCCGGTGAGCGGCGTCGAAAGCGCGGGCGTCGTCGAGCTGGGGACCGCTCAGGACAGGGGCTCGACGGTGGTGGGGCGCCGTGAAGAGCCGGCCCAACTGGCGGTCGAGCTCGGACAGCAGCGCGGCGGTGCCGCGCGCGCTGCTCAGGCGATCCAGCTCCTCGAGCGGCCAGCGGGCCGCTTCCCAGAGCCCGCGCGCCTCGGCGGCCGACCCTGCGCCCTTCTTGCGCACCTCGGCTTCGAGGCGGTCGGCGAGGTGCGGCTGTTCGAGCTTGCCGGGTGTGCGCAGCCACGTGAGCAGGTCCTCCGCCGTGCCCTCCAGCCGTGCGCACCGCAGCAGCGCCAGCAGGCCCCGCCCGAGGGCCGTCTGGCGCAGCGGGAGCGCGTGGACCATCGAGAACGGAATGCCGTACGCGCCGAAGACCTGCTCGACCAGCGACGCGTAGCGACCCGGCTCGTTGAACACGACCGCCACGTCGCCGGGCTGGACATTCCCGCGCAGCAGCTTGAGCACCTCGGCGCCCACCAGCTCGACCTCCGCCCGTTCGCCACCGGCCGAGTGCAGGCGCACCGAGGGGCCCGCCGGCAGGCGCGTGGGGGCGTCCGCGGAGAACAGCGTGCGCTCCAGGTGGTGGAGCGCGGCGCGGGAGCTGCTCGCGTAGTGGTCGTCCAGCGGCTCGAGGTCCACACGCTCGGAGGCCAGCCCGGAGAGACGCGAGTGCGTCTCGGCCACGGCACGGAACGCCTCGCGTCCGGGCTCGAAGGGAAGCGAGACGACCACGTCGGCGCCACAGCGGTCCGAGAGGGCCTCGAGCGCGTCGAGCTGGAGCTCGTCGAAGTCGTCGAAGCCGTAGACGAACACCGGGGTGGCACGCCAGCGATCCGGCCGGCGGCGCAGCGCGTCCAAGGCACGCCAGGCGAAGAGCTCGTCGTCCACGAGCCCGGCGGCGTCGAGCGTGGAGCGATAGCCCAGGTAGACCGCGGCGATCTCGTCTGCGTAGCCACGGCGTGGGCCTTCCCCCGCCCAGGTGCGCACGGCGCCAGAGAAGCGGGCGGGCTCGACCATGGCGGTCTCGAGCTCCCCCACAAAGGACAGCGCGGCACGGGCGAAGCCCGGCCGCGCCGCCGAGGCGGCCAGCACGGTCAGGCCGCCCCGTCGCACCGCCTCCTCCATCACCAGCTCGCGCTGTACCGCGGAGGCCACCGGCTCGCGGTAGCCGGCTCGCTCGGCGATGCGCCCGTAGAGGCGCTTGAAGCGCACCACCTCGGCGCCGAAAATGGCCCCTCGCTCGGCGAGCTCGCGCTGGGAGTGCTCCACGTCTTGAAAGGCGGGCACGACGAGGATGGGCTCTTCGGCCAGGCGGTCGCGCAGGGCACCCAGGACCTCGCCCGCCTTGGCGGCGTTGGCGGGCCCGGTGACGAGCTTCAGCGGCACAGGACAGAGGTGTAGCGGCGGCGGCGGCTCACGACATCAGGGTCGTGCCGGTGCCGAGGCACCTGACGCCGCGCCCCTCAGGGCCTCGGCGAAGCGGGCCGCCGGCAGCATCACCGGCGTCTCCTGGCGCTCCCAGCCGCTGCCCGGGCGCTCGATCCAGCGGGCGACGCGAATTCGATCCGCCTCGAGGCGCTCGACACGCAGCTCCTCCCAGAACTCGCCCGCGCGGCCGCGGCTCACGCCGCTTCCCTCCGCCGCCGTCACTGCTTCGCTGAGCTTCTGCGCCTCGGCGCCACCGACCACGGCGCGCTCGATGGCCCGCTCGATGAGGCCCTGCAGGTCGCCGGACACGAGCACCGGTGCGCGGCGGCGCAGCTCGCCGGTGCCCAGCGGCCACTCGGCCAGCCGAAGCCCGCCGGGAACCCGCTCCAGCCGGACCTCGTAGCGGCTCACCTGGAGGTCCTCGTAGGGCCCGGCGGCGGCGTAGAGCCCGCTCACCTTGCGGGCGTGCGGGGAGCCCTTCCCGACAGCGGGGCCCGGCTGGCGCGCCGGCTTGCGGGCCCGGGCCGGGCGCGCCGCCGTGGCGGGAAGGGCCTCCTTCGAGCAGATCGGGCAGTCGACCGTATGACGGTTGTGACGACAGAAGAGAGGCACCCGGAGGCGAGGTTAGCTCCGGCGGTCAGCCAAGATGGCCCTGGTGCGCACCGCCCTCATCTCCGACCTGCACCTGGGTGCCGTCTCGGGCCGCAACGTCCTACGGCTGTCCGAGCCACGCGAACGCCTGGTCACCGCGCTGGAGGGCGCCGAGCGCGTGGTCGTGCTCGGGGACCTGCTCGAGCTGCGAGAGCAGCCGGTCGCGCGGGTGCTCGAGACGGCCGCTCCCGCGCTGGAGGCTCTCGGCGAGGCCTGCCGCGACAAGGAGCTGATCGTGGTGCCGGGCAACCACGACCACCACCTGGCCGGCGCCTTCCTGGACCGCCTGCGCCTCGAGGACCAGGACCTGGGGCTCGAGCAGCACGCCGAGGCGAGCGGCCACCCCGGCCTGCTCGGCCGGCTCGCGGAGATGCTCGCCGGCGCCGAGCTGAGCCTCGCCTACCCCGGGCTGTGGCTTCGCGAGGACGTCTACGCCACACACGGCCACCAGGTCGACGTCCACATGACGGTGCCCCGCCCCGAGGCGATCATGGCCTCGGCCATGCGGCGCGTGACCCTGCGCCGCGCCCCCTCGTCGCCGGCGGACTACGAGGCGATCCTCGACCCGCTCTACTCGCTCTTCCACGGGATCGCGCAGGCCTCGTCGCAGACCGCGCTGAAGCGCACCGGCGGGGCGTCGCGAAAGGGATGGCGGCTGCTGGAGGCAGGCGGTCTCGGTGGCTGGGCGGTAGGTCGCGTGGGCGTGCCCGCGGGGGTGCTGGCGCTGAACGCGGCGGGCTTCGGCCCCTTCCGCCCGAAGGTCACAGGCGAAGAGCTGCGCAACTCGGGACTGCGGGCCATGAGCCAGGCCGTGGAGGTCCTGGGCGTGCGCGCGCAGCACGTGCTCTTCGGGCACACCCACCGCCCCTGGCCCCTGCCCGGGCGCGACGGCGAATGGCGCACGCCGAGCGGGGCGCTGCTGCACAACACGGGCTCCTGGTACCACGAGGGCTCGCTGATAGCGGCCGCCGGGGCGAGGAGCCCCTACTGGCCGGGGGCGGTGACCTGGCTGGACGACGAGGGGCCGCCTCGCCTGGAGAACGTGCTCGAGGGGGTCGCGCTCGGCTGAGCGTCACACCGCCGTAAGGGGGCCCTGTCTACGGTGCCGCCATGGCTGACTACTCAGACCTGAGCGCCGTGTTCGTCAAGCGAGAAGTCGTCGGTCTGCGCCCAAGGTGATCGAGCGCCTGTACGGCAACAGCCACCTGCTCAACGACGCCGGCCAGTACGCCTACTACGGGCGCGTGGGCGGGTGCCTGATCACCGGCAACGAGGACGGCGCCAAGCACTGCGCGATGAACATCCTCTACTCGCTCCCGCACCTGGGCTTCACGATCCCGCCCCAGGCCGACTCGGGCTGGATGGGCGAGGCCGGCCCCGGCCCCAGCTACCTGGACCCGGGCTCAGGCGGCCCCGAGAACGACTTCACCAACCGCAACACCCACTTTTTTTTCATGACCTGGAACCTGCTCCACCTGGCGCGGATGCTCAACGACGCCGGCGGCATCCCGGCCCACGGCAACCGCCGCTTGGAGTGGGACGCGGGCTGCTCGCGCGAGCAGGCGAACCCCGAGCACCGTTGACTCGTAGCGACTTTGCCGGACATAGTCCGGTGAAGTCGCCACGGCTACCCTGCTGAGCGCGCTTTGCTGCGCCGCCGGCCGTTGCCCGAGCCGGGCTCGCTGCCGCCGTTCGCCGCAGCGGGAGCGGGCGTCGAGGCCGGCGTCGCCTCTGAGGGCCCGTCCCCTTCCTCCGCCGGCGGCTGCGCCCGCGGCGCCGTGGCCCACTCCTCGTCGAACTCCACCCGCCACTTGCCCTCTTCGTTCTGCTCCATCTTGAGCTTGGCCCGAAACGAGCGCCCCGCGCGGCTCTTGAAGCCGGTCACGGGCTTGGCCGTGCGCCCCACGCCAGGGTCGGCACCGCCCTCGCGAGAGACGCGCAGCGACTCGATCAGCTCCTTGGCCACCGACACCGGCAGCGACTTGCCGGCCTTCTTCTTCCAGATCACGAACCCGCAGCCGGGGTCCTCGCGCGACCAGCAGGAGTAGCCCTTGCGGTTCTCGACCACCTCGCGCCCGCACACGGCGCAGGGGCCGAGCTTGGCGCGCTCGATCCGCACGCCCTTGAGCTTGTCCAGCTCGGCCACCGTGTCGGCGGTGAACTTGGCGATGTCGCGCATGAACGCGGGACGGGAGCCCTCGCCGCGCTCGATCAGGCCCAGCCGGCGCTCCCAATCGCCGGTCAGCTCCGCAGAAGTCAGCGGGTGACCCCCCAGCAGGCGAATCACCTGGATCCCCTTCTCGGTGGCGTGCAGCGCCCGGCCCTCGCGCTCGACGTACTCGCGGCCCAGCAGCAGCTCGATCGTCGCCGCGCGGGTCGCGGGGGTGCCGATGCCCGACTCCTTCATCGCCTCGCGCAGCTCGTCGTCCTCGATGTCCTTGCCCGCCCCCTCCATGGCTGCCAGCAGCGAGGCCTCGGTGAAGCGCCGGGGAGGTTGGGTCTCCTTGCGCAGCGACTCGACCGAGCGGGTCTCCACCGCCTCGCCCTGATCGAGCTTGGGCAGCGACTGGTCTCCGCCCGAGTCGTCGTCCGGGGCGCCCTCGGGCGAGGCCTCGTCGCCATAGACGGCCTTCCAGCCTGCAACCACGAGACGCCGGCCGCTGGTGCGGAAGACATGCTCGGCCACCGCGGTCTCCACGCGGGTGCGCTCGAAGACCGCCTCGGGGTGGAATACGGCCAGGAAGCGCTTGGCCGCCAGGTCGTAGATCTTGAGCTCGTCGGCGCCCATGCGCCCCAGGTCGTGCTCGGACTTGGTGGGGATGATCGCGTGGTGGTCTGCGACCTTCTTGTCGTTGACCACCCGGCCGAGCGGCAGCTCGTCGAGGCCGGTCACGTAGTCGGCGCCCCTGCGGTAGGCGGCGTTGTGGCCCACCAGCTCGGCGGTGGGCCGGATGTCGGCCACCAAGTCGCCGGTCAAGAAGCGGGAGTTCGTTCGCGGATAGGTGAGCGCCTTGTGCTCCTCGTAGAGCTTCTGCGCGGCGCCGAGCGTGCGCCGGGCGGAGAAGCCGTAGAGCGTGTTGGCGTGGCGCTGGAGCGACGTGAGGTCATAGAGGAGCTGCGGTCGCTCGCGCTCCTCTTTCTTCTCCAGCTTGGTGATCTCGCCGGGCTTGTCTGTGCAGGCCTCGACCACGGCGGTCGCCTCGTCCTCGGTCTTCAGCCGCCTGCCCCCCAGGTAGCGGCCGGCGTACAGCCGCTCGCCGGTGGCGGCGAACTGCGCCTCCACCAGCCAGTAGGGCTCGGGCACGAACGCGCGGATCTCCTCCTCGCGGCGGGCGACCAGGGCGAGTGTCGGCGTCTGCACGCGACCCAGCGAGACCGCGCCGTCGAAGGCCGCCCGCAGGCGGATCGAAGCGGCGCGCGTGGCGTTCATGCCCACCACCCAGTCGGCCTCCGAGCGCGAGCGCGCCGCCGCCTCGAGCGGCTCCATCTCCTCGCCGGGCCGCAGCTGCCCGAAGGCGTCCTCGATCGCCTTGCGCGTCATCGACGACAGCCACAGGCGCTGGACGGGCTTGTTCGACCCGGAGGTCTCGTAGAGGTAGGCGAAGATCAGCTCGCCCTCGCGCCCGGCGTCGCAGGCGTTGACCACCTGCTCGACGTCGTCGGACTTGATCAGCCGGTGGATGGCGTTCAGCTGCTTCTTCGCGCGCTCGTCGTTGGGGACGAGCTTGAAGTGCTCGGGCACGATCGGGAGGTCGGCGAACCGCCACTTCTTGAGCTTCTCGTCGTAGGCGTCGGGCTCGGCCAGGCCCACGAGGTGGCCGACCGCCCAGCTGATCACGTAGTCGTCGCCCATCAGGTGCGACTTGTCCTTTGACGACTGGTAGGAACCCGGCAACACGTTGGAGAGGTCGCGCGCCACTGAGGGCTTCTCAGCTATGACGAGGGTCCTGGCCACCGCCACCAAGACTAGGGGTCCCTGCTAGTAGTCGTCCACCGGCGCGGGCGTGGCCGACCCGCTGCCCTGCCCCGGGCAGCGCCGCGCGCCGCTGCGGCGGTAGGGCAGGCGAACGATCACGGTCGAGCGGTTGTTGGCCTCGCTGGACTCGTGGAGCCAGTTGCGCGGGTCGGCTGTGTGCTGATAGGCGAAGCAGCCCCGCAGGCCGCTCACGTCGATCCACTGCTCGGGGTAGGAGGGCGGGTAGACGTCCGACCAGCCCACAGAGGTCCCGAGCACCACGCGGCGCTGGCGCGGGTTGGTGTTGCAGGCCGGGTAGCGGCGACGGCGCGGCGAGCGCGCCAATCGCGGACGGGTGTGCGAGAGGTCGCGCAGGCAGTAGGCGATCTTGGGCCCGGTGCGCACGCGGCGGGTGCGCCTGCCCTGGGCATCGACCCGCCACAGCGAGAATGAGGCGGCCCGGTAGAACTTCCAGTAGCTGCGGTTCGCGTGGGCGAACTTGAACTGCAGCCGAGCGCCGGTGCGGAAGGTGAGCCGCCTCCCCGAGCGGGTGTAGATGCTCTGGACTGCGTTCATGAAG
>JALZII010000288.1 GCA_030860365.1 Actinomycetota bacterium | reverse complement strand
CCATCTGCAGGCCCGGCACCCCCTCCCGCATCAAGGGCTCGTGCACGTAGAGGTGAAACAGGCGGACCTCGGCGTCGGCGATCTGCGAGAGGGTCTGGCCGTAGGACGCGCGAGAGCTGGAGGAAGGCGACCAGGGGAAGCCCGCCCCGAGCACCGAGGCGATGTACTCGAGCGCCTGCACGTCGTCGTCGCTCAGCGTCTCCAGAGCGGCCCGGGGAAGACCACAGGCGGCCCAGAAGCGCTCGATCAGCGAGGCCTCGAGGCCGGTCGACTTCGCCGCGTCTTGGAGGCTGTGGGTCCCCTCGCCACCGGGGAAGGTGTCCTCGACGAATCCGTAGGCGAGCCGTCCTTGGTCGCTCGCCTCGCGGATGCTGGCCAGCGAGTGGCCGCGTTCACGCAGACGGGCGACCATTCGGGCGTGGGAGACCGCGGCCGGGCCCCAGCCGCTCTGGCCGTCGCGGAGCTCGGGAACGACGCCGGACTCGGCCCAGCGCTTGAGCGTGGGGGCCGTGACCCCGACCTCCCGGGCGGCGTCGGCGAGGCTCAGGCGATCGTCGGCCACGCGGTCTGACGCTACAGCGGGCCGGGGCCCTTGGGTGTCCTCAGGGCATACACTCGCGCGCCCGACCAAGGAGAGAGTGAGGGAGACTTGAACTACTTCATAACGGGTGCGACAGGGTTCGTGGGGCGCCACCTGGTGGCCGAGCTCCTCAAGCGGGAGGGGACGATCCACGCACTGGTGCGCGAAGGCTCGCGAGGCAAGCTCGACGCGCTGATCGAGGACCTCGGGGTGGGCGAGCGCATCAAGCCCGTCTCGGGCGACATGTCCCAGCCGGGCCTGGGGGTCGATGGCTTCGACGAGAGGATCGATCACCTGTTCCACCTGGCCGCGATCTACGACGTGGCCGCGGATGCCGACGCGATGACGAAGACCAACGTGGAGGGCACCCGTCACGTGGTCGAGTTCGTCAACTCCCACGACGTCGAACGCTTTCACCACACCTCCTCGATCGCCGTGGCCGGGAGCTACGAGGGCGTCTTCCAGGAGGACATGTTCGACGAGGACCAGAAGCTCCCCCACGCGTACCACTCGTCCAAGTTCATCTCCGAGAAGCTCGTCCGGCGCGAGGCAGGACCCAAGACGCTGATCTTCCGCCCCGGCATCGTCGTGGGCCACTCCCAGACCGGCGCGATGGACAAGATCGACGGTCCCTACTATTTCTTCGGCCTGCTCAAGCGCCTGCGCCACGCGCTGCCCGCCTGGTTCCCGCTCGCCGGCCCGGAGGGCGGGCAGACCAACATCGTCCCCGTCGACTTCGTAGCGCAGGCGATGGACCACATCGCCCACCTGCCCGACAACGAGCTGCCGGGGGGAACATTCCACCTGGTCAATCCCGAGGCCCAGACCGTCGGCGAGACCCTCAACGAGTTCGCCCGCGCCGCCCACGCGCCGCAGCTCGCCATGCGTGTCGATCCCCACGTGACCAACGCGGTTCCCAAGCAGGTCAGGGCCGGGGTGAAGGCGCTCCCCACGGTCAAGCGCATCCGGGAGACGACCCTGCGCGACCTGGGCATCCCGCCGGACGCGATGGAGAACCGCGACTTCCACTGCACCTTCGACGCCCGCGACACCCAGCGCGCGCTGCAGGGAACGGGCATCGCCGCGCCCCCGCTCTCCTCGTACGCCGGGGTGCTGTGGGACTACTGGGAGCGAAACCTCGACCCGGCGCTGTTTCGCGAGCGCTCGCTGGCCAGCTCGGTGAAGGGCAGGCGGGTCCTCATCACCGGCGCCTCCAGCGGCATCGGCCTCCAGACCGCGCTGAAGGTGGGCGAGGCCGGCGGCGAGGTCATCCTCGTCTCGCGCACGCGCGAGAACCTCGAGCAGGTGGCCGAGCAGGTGCGTCAGCGCGGGGGCACGGCCCACGTGCACCCGGCCGACCTCTCGGACCTCGAGGACCTCGACCGCATGGCACACGAGGTCATCTCCGAGCACGGCGGCGTCGACTTGCTGATCAACAACGCGGGGCGCTCGATCCGCCGCTCGGTGGCGCGCTCCTACGACCGCTTCCACGACTACGAGCGCACCATGCAGCTCAACTACTTCGGCGCGCTCAGGCTGATCCTGGCCTTCCTGCCCGGGATGCGCGAGCGCAAGGACGGCCACGTGGTGAACATCTCGTCGATCGGCGTGCAGACCAACACGCCGCGCTTCTCGGCCTACGTGGCCTCGAAGGCGGCCCTCGACGCCTTCTCTCGCTGCGTGGCCCCCGAGTGCGTGGCCGACAACGTCAAGTTCAGCACGGTCTACATGCCGCTCGTGCGCACCCCGATGATCGAGCCCACCGACATGTACAAGGCCTTCCCCACGCTCTCGCCCGACGAGGCCGCGCTGATGATCTGCGACACGCTGATCGACAAGCCAAAGCGCAAGGCCTCACGTCTGGGCACCTTCGGCGAGGTCCTCTACTCGATCTCGCCCAAGACCGTCGACGCCGTGCTCAACACCGCCTACAACCTGTTCCCCGACTCCAAGGCCTCGAAGGGCCAAAAGGACGAGGCCGAAGCCGGCGGAGACGGCAAGAGCAAGGACGACGAGATGTCAACCGAGGCGGTGGCCATGGCCTACCTGATGCGTGGAGTGCATTTCTAACGGCGCTTCAGGTGAACGCCGGGCCGCGCCGGACAACGTTCTCGAGCAGCTTGACCTGAATCGTCTCGCGCACCTGCTCTGAGAGCTCGAGCACCAGCGAGCGGTCGTCGGCGGCGTCGGGCCCGTGGTGGGCGGTGGGTATCGGCTCGCAGAACTCGATCAGCCAGCGGCTGGGCAGGGGGACCACGCCCGCCGGCCCCAGCCAGGGAAAGAGCGGCGTGAGCGGGAAGAAGGGAGCGCCGATGGCGCGCGCCAGCGGCGGGGCCTCCCCCAGCTTGGGGTAGATCTCCTCGCTGCCGACCACGGCTACGGGCACGATGGGCGCGCCCGTGCGCAGGGCCAGCTCCACGAAGCCGCCGCGGCCGAAGCGCTGCAGCCGATAGCGCTCGCGGAAGGGCTTGCCCGTGCCCTTGACCCCCTCGGGGAAGACGGCGACGAGCTGATCCTGCTCGAGCAGCCGCAGCGCGTTGAAGGGCGAGGCCGCCACCCCGCCCACCTTGCGGATGATCACCGACACCCAGGGCAGGCTGAAGGCCCAGTCGAGCACCAGGAAGCGCGGGTAGCGCGGCAGCGGGTGCTCGCGCAGGAGGCCCATCGAGATCATCGTGGCGTCCCAGGGGAGGATGCCGGCGTGGTTGGCCACCATGAGCGCCCGGCCGTGACCCGGAACGTTGCCGGCGCCCACGGTCCGCACCCTCCACCAGCGGTCGTAGAGAAAGTCCAGGAAGGGCAGAACGAGGTCGGCGAACTCCTCGTCGAAGCCCCACTCGTCCTCGCGGTAGTCGCCGTCCAGGCGCCGGGCGGCGCGCTCGACGGCGCGCCTGGCGTCCCTCGGGAGCACAGCAGCCCCCCGGACGAGCGCCTCGGGCGCGTCCAGGCCCTGGCGCAGCCCCTCGCGCACCAGGCGAAGCGCACCCAGCGCAAGGCCCACACCCACCACGCCGGGCGGCTCCGGGGGCCCTGCGGGCGGTCGCTCGCATCCGCTCATGCCGCGGCCTTCGCCCGCGCGTCTCGGCGTACCCAATCCTCGACCGCCATCTCTGTGGTGAAGCGGGGGCTGAAGCCCACCTCCTCCTCCAGGCGGCTGGTGTCCACCGCACGGCCGTGGCGCAGGAGCCGACTGAAGTCCTCGGAGAAGACGGGAAGCCCCACCCGCTTGGCCGTTCCGGTCACCGGTCCGAAAAACGGGCCCGCGAGGGGCAACGTCGTCCGGCCGGCGAGCCGGACCATCCGGGTGAGCCCGATCGTGCCGGGCCCCGCCACGTTCACCGGACCGCGCACGGGGTTGCGGACCGCGACCGCGAGCGCGTCGACCGCGTCGACTGCGTGCACCACCTGCAGCCGTGGGTCGAAGCCCAGGTGGGTGGGGACCATCGGCATCGTGAGGTAGCGGCTTATCTGCGTGTCGAGCCCGGCGCCGAGGGCCGGCTGATAGCGAAGCATCGTGCAGGTCACGCCGGGGTGGCGGCCGGCGAAGGTCTCGAAGTAGCTCTCGATCTCGCCCACGTCGCGCTGGAAGCGGGTGCGCAGAGCGAACAGCCGTGCCATGTCCTCGGTGAAGAACTGGGGCGCATGGGGCTCGGCGCCGTAGATGCCGGCCGAGCCGCGGACCACGAAGGTCCGGATGCTGTCCACCTTCTCGCAGGCGGCCAGCAGTTGAAGCGAGCCGATGACGTTGATGTCGTGCATCGTCTGGGGCGACATCCCGGGGCCGGGCTGGCGCACGATCTGGTTGTGCACCACCGTGTCCACGCGCGTGGAGGCGATCAGGCCGGCGATCTTGGGGTCGCGGATGTCGGCGTCGATCAGCTCGGTGCGATCGAGCCGTGCGCCGGGACGACGCGTGTCCAGTCCCACGACGTGCTCGACCTCGTCGTCGCGCTCCAGGCGCCGGGCCAGCTCGCCCCCGAAGAAGCTGCCCACGCCCGTGATCAGTACCCGCCTGCCCGCCACAGCGGCTAGCCGGCGGAGGAGCCGCGCTTGGCGGCGCGAGGCTTCGTCGAGCCCCCTTTGGCAGGCCGCGCCTTCGACGAGCCGCTGCCGCCCCTCGCGCCACTGCGCTTGGCGCGAGCGGGCTTCGCGGGCAGGCGCTCCTCGATGCCATCCAGCCGGCGGCCGATGCGGCGCAGCTCGGCCTTCAACTCGCGCATGTCCTCGTTGGTGACGGGCCGCACGTCGTCGATGGCCCTGGCGGCCGCGCGACGGCCGCGCACGATGTGTCCCTCGGCGCCCTTGACGAGATCGTCCACGGTTTCGACCAGGTCGTCGACCGCTCCCTGCGCGCGGTCGCGCGTCTGAACAGCCGAGCCGCGCGTGGCCTGCACCGTGCGGTCGACGGCCTCGCGCACGGCGTCGGGCAGCTCCTTGGGGGTGGTGCGCCGCTTGGCCACGCGCAGATGTTAGGCCCCTCGGCTCGGCGCCGATTCGGGCAGGTCTTGACACAGGCGAACCACGCGGCGGCGTGGCCGTGGGCGCGTGGGCGGCCGGATCGGGTCATCTAGGGTCTGCCGCCGTGCCGCCCCGGGCCGTCCGAGCCGTCCACCTGCGGCCCTCGGCCGAGCTCGCCGAGAGGGTGCTGCTCCCCGGGGATCCGCACCGGGCGCTCTTCGTGGCCCAGGCGCTGCTCGAGCGGCCCATCATGTTCAACCACCGCCGCGGGCTGTGGGGCTACACCGGAGCGGCTCCCGACGGCAAGCCCGTAACCGTGCAGTCGACGGGCATGGGCGGCCCGAGCGCCGCGATCGTGACCGAAGAGCTCATCGCCCTCGGGGCCCGGCGGCTGGTGCGAATCGGGACCTGCGGAGCGTTGGACTCCTCGCTCGCGATGGGCGAGCTGCTGGCCGCCGAGGACGCTCTGGCAGCCGACGGGGCCAGCCGAGCCCTCGGCGCCGAGGGCCGGGTGCCCGCCGACCCCGAGCTGACCGGCGCTCTGGCCCACGCCGGGGCGCCGGCGGTGACGGTGGTGAGCACCGACCTCTTCTTCGAGCCGCGCGTGAGGGCCGAGGAGGGGTGGCGCGCGGCGGGCGCCTCCGCCGTGGAGATGGAGGCGGCCACGGTCCTGCAGGTGGCCCACCTCCGCGGAGCCCGCGCCGCCTGCGCGCTGGCGGTGACCGACGTTCCCGGCCGCGGGGACGAGGCAGAGCGCCTCGACGACGATGGCCTCGCGGCCCTGGGGGTCAGGCTGGGCGAGCTGGGGCTGGCAGCCCTGGGCGCTGCCTAGCGAGGAGCCCAGGCCGGCTGGCCGCCCTGGGCGCTCCCTGGCGACGGAGCGCAGGCCGGGCGTTGCTGGAGGAGCGCAGCCCGAGCGTTGCGGGAGGAGCGCAGCCCGAGCGTCGGTCGGGCGAGCACCAGACCGATCGGTCTCGGGCGAGCACCAGACCGATCGGTCTCGGCCGAGCACCGCTCGCTCGTGGGTCACGTCTCGCCGCGGGCCACCGTCAGCCGCTCCTGACGGCGCGAGACGGGCTCGTCGTTCGGAGCCACGGCCTCGCGGACAGCGGCCAGGTCGCGGGCGAGCTCCTCGAGCCTGCCCTCGATCGAGGTCAGGCGAGTTCCTTCACCGTCGGCGAAGACCTCGGCCAGGCGCTCCTCGAGGCGGTCGAGCGAGTCCTCGACGCCCTCCATGCGCTGGGAGACCGAGCGCAGGCGGCGCGTCACGCGCTCGACGTCGGCCGCCGACGGGATGTTGAGGGCGCCCATGGCCGCCTCCTGCGCCGCAATGGCCTTTTCGCGTGCGCCGAAGGCTCGGGCTATCGCGGCGTGGACCACCGGATTGCCCACCAACTCCTCCGCCACCTTGCCCAGCGCCTCCTCGCCCTGGGCAGAGAGCCGGTCGACGAACCCGCTCGGATGTTCCCGATCGCTCACAGCGCGCCAGGCTATCGGACGCCGGGGAGGCGGGAGCCGACCTGACGCTTGACTTGAGGTCGAGGTCTTGACTTGAGATTCGAAGTCAGGGGAGACACGCGCGGCCTGCTCAGGCGGCAGCCGGTCGGCGCTGGCGAGTACCGGGGGCTCGAACGTGCGAGGGAAGCCCCGAGGGCGACGGGCGGCGAGGGGTCGCGGCCCTCACAGCGAAGTCTGGCGGGTCGAGCTCCGGGCGCTGGGGATCGAAGGAGATGGGTCTTCCGGGCAGAGGCTCCGAGGCAGAAGGAGGGTGCCCGACAACAACCCCTGGCGGTTGCGACTTGCGGCCCGTTCGCTCCGTGAGTAGCGTGCCGGTCGTGGCGGCCGGCTCTGGTACTGTGTGCGCCGCGCATAGAGGGCCTGTCCCAGGCTCTCTACGGGGGAGGGACGGAACCTAGCGGGGATGAAGAAGCGGCTTCTAACCATCTTGGCCTTGGCAGCTCTGCTGTCGGCCGCCGCCCTTGCGGCTTTCACCCTGCCCGCGACCGCGCTTACGGAGTGTGAGAAACTCCTCGGCCCCAGCCTGCGGCACCTCTGCCTTGATGGCCAATCTGGCCAACCGGTCCCCATCCCCAACATCGGTTTGCCGGGCCAACCCCGGCCGGCCCCTCCGCCCAACGGGGGGCCGCCTTCGAGGCCGCCCGGACGGCCCCCGAACGCCCAGGAGGATCCCAGCGCGGGCGGAGGCAAGCAGCAGCCGGGCTCGACGGGGAGGAAGAGGCCCGGGCCCAGGAAGGGCGGCCGTAGGCGGGGCGGCCGGCGCGAGCAGACCGGCGGCGCTGACCCTCAGAGTCAGGGCGAGGGTCGGCGCAGGTCTGGTGGCCGCCCCGGCCCCACCCCCATGCGCGCCCCCGACGGCGCCCCCACTCCCTCCAACCCCGGCTTCATGGACGCCCTGCCCGGGCCCTCGACGGCCACCGGGGTGCCCAACTTCGTCATCCGCAAGTTCCGTGTGCCGATCTTCCTGCTGCCGATCTACCAGGCCGCCGGCATCCAGTACGGCATCCGCTGGGAGGTGCTGGCCGCGATCAACGAGATCGAGACCGACTACGGGCGAAACCTCAACGTCTCCAGCGCCGGCGCGCTGGGGTGGATGCAGTTCATCCCCTCCTCCTGGCGCGCCTACGGGGTGGACGCCAACAAGGACGGCAAGAAGGACCCCTACAACCCCGTCGACGCCATCTTCGCCGCCGGGCGCTACCTCAAGGCCGCAGGCGGTGAAAAGGACCTGCGCCGGGCGATCTTCGCCTACAACCACGCCGGCTGGTACGTGGACTCGGTGATGCTCAGAGCCAAGCTGATCGCCGGCGTGCCCGCCGACCTGGTCGGCTCGCTGACCGGCCTCACCGAGGGCCGCTTTCCCGTCTATGCCCGCGCGCGCTATGCCGACGACCTGGCCGAGCGCGAAACCAACAAGCGCGTCAAGCGCGGCCAAAACGCCGCCAACGTAGTCGAAGGCCGCGACTCGCGCGCCTCGATCGACGTCTTTGCCAAGCAGGGCTCGCCGGTGGTGGCCGTCAACGACGGGGTGATCAAGAAGCTCGGCAAGTCAAAGAAGCTCGGGCGCTACCTCCAGCTCCAAGACGTCTACGGCAACACCTACACCTACTCGAACCTGGGCTCTGTCTCGCGCTTCTACCCGGTGCCCAAGCAGG
>JALZII010000271.1 GCA_030860365.1 Actinomycetota bacterium | reverse complement strand
GTGCTCGGTGCCCTCGATCAGCGGCTGGAAGACGGGAGCCTCCAGCCGCTCGGCGTGGGCCCGCGCGGCCCGGGGGTCCAGCCCCACCGCCAGCCCGCCGCCGCCGGCCCCGCGGCGATCCTTGACCACCAGCCGCTGGGCGTCCAGTGCGCCGGCGGTCGCGGCCGTGGGTGCAGTGGGGATGCCGAGGCGGACGCAGTGGTCGTGGAAGGCCTGCTTGTCGAGGCAGACCTCCACCGCCCCGGGGCTGCCGACGGTCACGTGGGTGCCCTGGGCGGCAAGCGCCTCTCGCAGCTCGCCGAAGAAGGTCAGCTCGCCGTCGCGGGTGGGCACCACCAGGCCGATCCGCTGGTGCGAGCAGAACTCCAACACCTCCTCCTGCGTATCGGGGTCCGTCAATGGGGGCATGGCCCAGAACCGGTCTGCGAAGTGGCGGCCCACGCACTCGGGGTCCGAGTCCGCCCCCCACACGCACCCGCCGGCGCCGCTCGCCTCTCGGAAGGCCTTCAGCAGGGGCACCTTGCGCGACAGGCTGGTGATCAGCACGTTCACGCCGGCCCCTCGGCCCACCACTGCGTGCTGTCCACTGGGGAGTCGGGATTGGGCATCGCGAGCAGGCGTGAGGGTAATCATGGCTCGCGTAGCATCCGCTCGGCCATGGACCTCACCGGCAAGACGATCCTCGTGACCGGCGCCACCGGCTCGTTCGGCACCCGCTTCACCGAGACCGTGCTCCGCGACCACGACCCACACTCCATTCGCCTCTTCAGTCGCGACGAGCTCAAGCAATCCGAGCTGCAGCGCCGCTTCGCCGACGAGACCCGCCTGCGCTACCTGCTGGGCGACGTGCGCGACCTCCCGAGGCTGACCCGGGCCACCCGGGGCGTCGACGTCATGGTCCACGCCGCCGCGCTGAAGCAGGTGCCCGCCGCCGAGTACAACCCCTTCGAGGCGGTGCAGACCAACGTCGTGGGCGCCGAGAACGTGGTTTCTGCCGCCATCGAGAACGAAGTGCCGCTCACGGTCGCGCTCTCCACCGACAAGGCCGTGAATCCCGTGAACCTCTACGGCGCGACGAAGCTCTGCGCGGAGAAGATCGTCGCCCAGGGCAACGCCTACTCGGCCGACAGCACGGCCCGCTTCGCCAGCGTGCGCTACGGCAATGTGGTGGGCAGCCGGGGATCGGTCGTGCCGCTCTTCAAGGCCCAGGCCCAGACGGGCGTGCTGACGATCACCGACGAGCGCATGACGCGGTTCTGGATCACGCTCGAACAGGCCGTGGCCTTTGTGATCGATTCCTTGGGCGCCATGGGCGGCGGCGAGGTCTATGTCCCGAAGATCCCGAGCATGCGCGTCACCGACATTGCCGAGGCGATCGCGCCGGAGGCCGAGCGCCGATTCATCGGCATCCGGCCGGGTGAGAAGCTGCACGAGATACTGGTGACCGAGGACGAGTCGCGGCACACCTATGAGCTCGACGACCGCTACGTCATCCTGCCGGAGTACGCGTCGTGGGAGCTGCGCGAGCCGGGCGGCTCTCGCATGGCGCAGGGCTTTCGCTATACGAGCGACACCAACGAGGCGTGGCTCAGTGTGGATGAGCTGCGCGAGATGTCCCCGCCCGCCAGGGCGATCGCTTGAGCCGGTGCGCCGGTGCGCGGCGGCGGTGAGCGAGCGCCGGCTCCCCTACGGCCGCCAGGAGGTCTCAGACGCGGACGTAGACGCCGTGGTGGCGGCGCTGCGCTCGGAGCTGATCACCCAAGGCCCGACCGTCGAACGCTTCGAGCACGCCTTTGCCGAATACGTGGGCGCCGCGCACGCGGTCGCCTTCTCGAGCGGCACCGCCGCTCTGCACGGCGCCGCATTCGCCGCCGGAGTCGAGGAGGGGGACGAGGTGATCACCACGCCGATCACGTTCGCCGCCTCGGCCAACTGCGCCCTGTACCAGGGGGCGCGCCCGCGCTTCGTGGACATCGACCCGGCAACCTGGAACCTCGACGTAGAGGCCGCGGCGTCGGCGGTCGGCGAGCGCACGCGCGCGGTGGTGGCGGTCAGCTACGGCGGTCTGCCCGTCGAACTGGGCCCGCTGCAGGGCGACTTCGCCCTGATCGAGGACGGCTGCCACGCGCTGGGGGGCCACCGCGATGGCCGGAAGGTGGGCGGCCCCGGCGGCGCCGACATGACCTGCTTCTCCTTTCACCCGGTAAAGGCGATGACGACCGGGGAGGGCGGGATGGTGACCACCGAAGACCCCGACCTGGCCCACCGCCTGCGGACCTTCCGCACGCATGGGATCACCCGCGAGGGCATGAGCCCGGGGCCTGACGACGGGGGCTGGTACTACGAGATGCAGACCCTGGGCTTCAACTACCGGATCACCGACCTGCAGTGCGCGCTGGGGATCAGCCAGCTCTCGAGGCTCGACCGCTGGGTGGCCCGCCGCAACGAGCTCGCGGCCGCGTACCGCGAGCTGCTGGCCTCCGAGGAGCGGATAGGGCTCCCGCCCCCGGCGGCCGCGGGCTCGCTGCACGGCTACCACTTGTTCCCGGTCCGGGTGCGCGCCGGCGCCGGCGCGAGGCACCGGGCCTTCGAGGCGCTGAGGGCCGCGGGCGTCGGCGTGCAGGTGCACTACATCCCCATCTACCGGCTGCCCTACTACCGTGACGAGCTGGGCTATCCGCAGGACGCATGTCCGCAGGCGGAGGCTCTCTACTCCGGGCTGATCTCGCTGCCCATGTTTCCCGCCATGTCCGACTCCGACGTGGAGTGGGTGGTGGCCGAGCTCAGCTCGGCCCTTGGTCAGGCCGAGGCCCGCTCGAACACCCAGTAGGGCGCTTCGTCGAAAGCTACGCACCGTGGAGCACGCGTCCGAGCCACCAACCGGGCCCGCTGGGGAGGGCCAGGCCAGGCTCCTGGCCACCGGCTCGCTCGTGCAGCAGGGCGTGCAGGTCACCGGCCTGCTTGCGCTGCTGGCCATCGTCACGGTGCTCGCACGCCGCCTCTCGCTCGAGGAGTTCGGCGTCTACGGACTGCTCTCGTCGCTCGCCGGCTACCTGCTGGTGATCCAGAACTCCGCGGCCAGCGCCGCGGTGCGCAGCATGGCGGCGGCCCAAGATCAGGAGGAGCGCGATCGCACGTTCTCCACCGGCGCGCTCATCTACGCCGCAGCCGGCGCGCTCACCGGCCTCCTGATCGCCGGGGTGGGGGTGATCCTGTCGGTGGCCGTGGACCTCGACCCCGGGCTGCAGGACCGGGCCCAGCTGGGCGCGGTCCTGCTGGGGGCGGTCACCGCGGTCGGCTGGCCCATCACGATCTACCGCGACGCCATGCGCGCCCGCCAGCTCTTCGTCCGGGCCGCGGGGATCGAGCTGGCCTCGCTGGTGCTCTTCGCAGCTCTGGTGCTGGGTGCCACTTACGCCGGAGCGGGCCTGGCCGTGCTGATCGCTGCCAGCGGCACCATCCCCATGCTCGCGGGGCTCGGGGCGGCAGTCGCGACGCGCGTCTCCGGGCTGCCGTTTCACTTCAGGCCGAGAGCAGCTACGCGCGCGGAGGCGAAGGACTTCGCGCGCCTGGCCTGGTACGTCTCGATCACCGAGGCGGCGGGCGTCGTGGTCTACGCCCTCGACCGGGTGATCCTCGGCCTGTTCGCCTCGGCGGCCACCGTGGGCCTCTACGAGGGGCCCGTGCGCGCCCACAACCTGCTCCGCGCGCTGAACGGCGCTCTCTCGGTCACGGCGCTGCCCTCAGCCTCCCGCTACTTCGCCGAGAACGATCACAGGCGCCTATCGGAGCTGCTGGTGCGGGGCGCCCGCTACACGCTCGCTCTGATCGTGCCGCTCACGGTGACCGGCATGGTGCTGGCGCCCGACCTCCTGGAGGTCTGGCTCGGTCCCGGCTTCCGCGAGGGCGGGCTGGCCATGGCCATCCTCATGAGCTACTGGCTGGTGAATGGCTGCACGGGCGTGGTGCAGGCCATCATCGTGGCCGGGGGCAGCGCCAACCGGCTGGCTCGGATCGCCTGGCCGGTGGCCCTCTCCAATCTCGCGATCTCGGTGGTGCTCACGGCTGCCCTGGGCCTGGAGGGCGTGGCCATCGGCACGGCGGTGCCGTACTTCGCCGCATTCCTGTTCGTGCTGGCCATCGTGCGCGACCTCGTCCCCGTGCCCGGCGGCGAGCTGGCGCGCCGGGCGTTCATGCCCGCATATCTCGTGGGCGCAGTCCTGGCCCTGGCCCTCGTCGCCGCCCGGGTGCTGCTGGACCTGGATGGCCTGCTGATCGTGCTCGCCGTCGCGGTGACCGGAGTGGTGGCCGCCTGGCTTGCCTTCTACGCCCTCTTCCTGGAGCCCCACGAGCGGCGGCTCGTCCGGGACGTCGCACGCGGCTTCCTACCGGCCCGCCGACGGTCGGCCTAGCTGTCGAGCCCGAGGACGTCCCAAACGCGGTGGATCGGCGGTCGGTTGCCGAGCGCTGAGTGGGTGCGGCGCTCGTTGTAGTGGTCGACCCAGTGTGGCAGCGCCTGTCGGCGGGCCTCGCTTGAGGCGTATTCGAGCGCGTAGGCCCATTCGCGCTGGAGCGTCTGCTGGTAGCGCTCGACCTTGCCGTTGGTGCGCGGCGTGTAGGGGCGGGTGCGCAGGTGCTGAATCGCGCGCTCGCCCAGCAGCTGTCCAAACGAGCGGTTGCGGGTGTAGGAGAAGTGGTTGTCGCTCATCAGCCGCTCACCGACGATCCCGTGGCCGAGAAACCAGTCGAGCGCCCGGCGGGTGAAGGCGGTGACGGTGGCGGCCTGCTCGTCGCCGTGGATCTCCGAGTAGGCCAGCCGCGAGCAGTCGTCGACGATCGAGTGCACGAACTCCCAGCCCGCCCTTCTGGAGCGCTTGCTGCGCTCGCCGGTGAGCGCATGGCCGGGTTCCTGGAAGCGTCCGAAGCGCTTGGTGTCGATGTGCAGCAGGTTGCCGGGGCAGGGCCACTCATAGCGGATGATCGCCGGGCGCTCTGGCTGGGGCAGGCGCGAGCAGCCGCCGCGGCGCAGCACCTGGTGGACGGTCGAGTGGGGCCTGGCGATGTCGGGCTCGTCGGCCAACCGGCGCGGACTCCAGCCGGTGCGCTGGCGTCGCTGGCAGATCCAAGCCGCCTCCTGCGCTGGCACCTGGTGAGGACTTGTCCGCGGCCGCGAGGGGCGGTCCTCAAGACAAGCCAGCGAGTGGTGCTGATCCTCGCCCGCCGCTCGCCAGCGCGTCACCCACAGGTGGACGGTCGACTTGTAAACCCATCAGCCTCGACGAGCTGCACCATGCGCAGCCTGCCGGTCGGGGTGAGGGGGGCATTACGGTGTTGCATCCGGGCCTCCGAGCAGGTCGTGAGCTTTGACACCCACAGCCTCTCGGCAGGCCCGGACCTACCTATGCGGCGTTCGGAACGTACCTGGGCGAGTCA
>JALZII010000270.1 GCA_030860365.1 Actinomycetota bacterium | reverse complement strand
GGACTCGGACCCCGAGTGCGTGGGCCGCCACTTCGCAGACCGGTTCTGGGCCATGCCCCCATTGACGGACCCCGATACGCAGGAGGAGGTGTTGGAGTTCTGCTCGCGCCAGCGGATCGGCCTGGTGGTGCCCACCCGCGACGGCGAGCTGACCTTCTTCGCTGGCCTGCGCGACGCGCTGGCCGCCCAGGGCACCCACGTGGCCGTGAGCCGCCCCGCGGCGGTGGAGGTCTGCCTGGACAAGCAGGCCTTCCACGACCATTGCGTCCACCTCGGCATCCCCACTGCACCCACAGCCGCGACCGCCGACGCGCTGGACGTCCAGCGACTGGTGGTCAAGCACCGCCGCGGGGCCGGCGGCGGCGGGCTGGCGGTGGGGCTGGACCCCCGGGCCGCGCGGGCCCACGCCGAGCGGCTGGAGGCTCCCGTCTTCCAGCCGCTGATCGAGGGCACCGAGCACTCGGTGGACGTGTACGTGAATGCCGACGGGCGCGTGGTGGAAGCCGCCCCGCGCACCCGCATACGAGTGCACGATGGCGAGTCGACGGTGACCGAGACGGTGGAGCACGCGGGCCTGGCCGCCGTCGCGACGGCCTTCGCCGAGAGCCTGGACCTGCGCGGGCACCTGGTGATGCAGGGCTTTGCCGACGGCGACGCTGCCATCCTGATCGAGTGCAACGCGCGCGTGGGGGGCGCGTCGACGCTGGGCTTCGCCGCCGGCGTCGACTCGCCGCGCTGGGCGATCGAAGAGGCAGGAGGAGGCACCGTCGCGCCCCGAGCCGGGAGCTACCGCAGGGGGCTGCGACTGGTGCGCTACCCCGCCGACCGGCTGATCGAGCCGTGATCGTCGCCCTGGACCTGGACGACACGCTGTATCCCGAGGCCACGTTCGTGCACAGCGGGTTCCGGGCCGTCGCGCGCG
The DNA here is from genome assembly GCA_030860365.1 of Actinomycetota bacterium. Classification (GTDB taxonomy): domain Bacteria; phylum Actinomycetota; class Thermoleophilia; order Solirubrobacterales; family Thermoleophilaceae; genus JACCZR01. Next base: position 3,543 of record JALZII010000270.1, on the reverse strand, counting down.
CCCTGCACCAGCGCTGGGGCACCGACGAGCAGGAGGCCCTGGAAGAGATGCAGCGCTCGCTGGAGGAAAGCGGGCGCGGCTCCCAGTTCGACGACGTGGTGGCGCACCTGGGCCTGCGCAGGCGCCAGTCGGTGGCCGAGCTGGTGCGCGTGTACCGCCACCACCCCCCCTCGATCGAGCTGCCCGAGGAGTCGCGGCGAGCCCTGGCGAAGCTGGCGCCGCGACCCCTGTACCTGGTCACCGACGGGCACAAGGTGGTGCAGCAGGCCAAGGTCGACGCGCTGGGAATCCGCCCGTTCTTTCGCCACGCCTACCTGACCCATCGCTACGGCACGGCCAACCGCAAGCCATCGCCGCGCGTGTTCGAGCTGATCATGCGCCGGGAGCGGTGCGCGTCCGGCGACCTGGTCTACGTGGGCGACGATCCGGCCAAGGACTTCCTGGGCATCCGCCCCCTGGGCATCCACACGATCCGGGTGCTCAGCGGCCGCCACGCGGGTGTCGAAGTCCCGGAAGCCCAGGACGCCGAGCGCACTGTGAACACCATCGACGAGGTGCCCACGGCGGTGGCCGAGCTGGAAACCGCGAGCCGGTGAGCTCCCGCAGCGAGGCCCAAGTGGCGGTGATCGTGCAGGCTCGGATGAGCTCCTCGCGGCTGCCGGGCAAGGTGCTGATGGACCTCGGTCCCGGGACCACGCTGGAGCTGCTGGTCGCGCGCCTGAGGCGGGTGGACCAAGCGACCGACCTGGTGATCGCCACCTCCGAAGAGCGCAGCGACGAGCCGGTGGTCGGGGCCGCGGAGGCGCTGGGAGTGAAGGTGGCCCGCGGGCCGCTGCATGACGTGCTCGAGCGCTACCGGGCGGCGGGACAGGAGGTGGGCTGCGACGCGGTGGTGCGCATCACCTCCGACTGCCCGCTGGCCGAGCCCACCGTGATCGACCGGCTGATCGCCATGTGGCGCGCCGACGAGCGCCTGGACTACGTGTGGAACACCCGCGAGCCGCGCACGTTCCCCGACGGTCTCGATGCTGAGGTGGTTTCGCGGGCTGCGCTGGAGGCGGCCGCAGCCGAGACGAAGGAGCCATACGATCGGGAGCATGTCACCCCGTTCGTGCGCGACCGCCCTGAGCGCTTTGCGCAGCTGGCGCTGGGCCTGGAGTCGCCCGCCCGAGACGTGAAGCTGAGCCTGGACACCCCGGCGGACCTTGGGACCATCCGGGCCCTGGTGGAGCGGCTGGGGCCCGACCCTGCTCTGGAGCGCATCCTGACCGCGGCCGGAGGAAAATCGACGGTGATGGTGGCCGGATGAGCCTGCCGCCGGACTTCCGGTTGGGCGAGCGGATGATCGGAGCCAGCGGCGAAGCCGCCTACGTGATCGCCGAGGCCGGCTCGAACCACAACCGCGACCTGGACGTGGCCCGGCAGCTGATCGACGTGGCCACCGAGGCGGGCTGCGACGCGGTCAAGTTCCAGACCTACTCGGGCGATCGCATCTACTCGCGGGTGGCCCGGAGCCGGTACCTGGAGGGCTTCGCGGCCAGCTCCCCCGCCGAGCTGCTCGAGGACATCTCGCTGCCGCGCGAGTGGCATTTCCTGCTGGCCGAGCACTCGCGCGAGCGGGGGATCGGCTTCTTCTCCAGCCCGTTCGATCACCAGGCGGTGGACGAGCTGGCCGAAGTTGGCGTTCCGCTGCTGAAGATCGCCTCGGGGGAGATCGTGGACCTGCCCCTGATCCGGCGAGCCGCCGCCACGGGCATACCGCTGGTCATCTCCACCGGAATGGCCACCCTGGCCGAGGTGGGCGAGGCCCTGGCCGCCGCGGAGGGAGCCGGGGCCAACGCCGTGGCGCTCATGCAGTGCGCGTCCGTGTACCCGGCCACCGCAGCGCTGATCAACCTGCGCGCGGTGGACACCCTGCGCGCCGCCTTCGGCGTGCCGGCCGGGCTGTCGGACCACACGATGGGGATCGCCGTGCCGATCGCCGCCGCCGCCCGCGGCTCGGCGATGATCGAGAAGCACATCACCCTCGACCGCACCATGCAGGGCCCCGACCACTCCTTCGCCACCGAGCCCGGCGAGCTGGAGGCCATGGTGGCCGGCATTCGCGCTGCCGAGGCCGCCCTGGGCGACGGGCGCAAGGAGGGCCCGAGCGCCGAGGAGCTCGACGAGAACTACACGCTTGCCCGCCGCAGCCTGATCGCCACCCGTGACCTCGCCGCGGGCACCGTGCTGGAGGCCGGGATGATCACCGTCAAGCGCCCGGGCACCGGCATCGCGCCCAAGCACATGGAGCTGGTGATCGGTCGTCCGCTGCGCGCCGACGTCCAGGCCGACGACGTGCTCACCTGGCGGATGGTCTGACTCGGCGTGCCGCCGGTTCGGGGCCCCCTGATCCAGGCTGAGCCCTGTTAGAACTCCCCTGCCCTGTCCTCACGCGAGCCGACATCCAAGGGCCACGAGGTCATCGTCGATCCCGAGTACGGCTACCGCCGGCTGGAGCCCATGCCCAGCGACTCGGAGTTCGAGCGCTTCTACGAGAGCGACTACTACGACCTGCTCCGCCAGGGCGGCCGGGCCCCCGAGCTGCGCCGGCTGATGGCCGGCGGGGAGGAGGCCGCCCGCGAGCGTGACTGGCTGCGGGAGCAGATGTACGCCGACATCAGCGCCGAGCTGACCGACGCCGGGAGCGCCAAGAACGTGCTGGACGTCGGCTGCGGCCAGGGCGAGCTGCTCCAGTGGCTCACCGAGCAGGGTTTCGAGCCGCACGGGATCGAGCCCTCCGACGAGGCTGCGGCGCTGGCCCGCGACCGCGGGCTGGACGCCCGTACCGCCACCCTCGAGGACCTGCTCGCCGAGTCGAACCCGCCACCCACCTTCGACGCGATCCTTTTGCTCAACGTGCTCGAGCACGTGCCCGACGCCCCGGCCATGCTGCGCGGCATCGGCCGCCTGCTCGAGCCGGGAGGGCTGCTCTACATCCGCGTGCCCAACGACTTCAACCCGCTCCAGCTCGCCGCGCAGGACAAGCTCGGGGCCGACCCGTGGTGGATCGCGGTGCCCGACCACGTGAACTACTTCAGCGTCGACTCGCTGGTGTCGGTGTGCGCCCGCCTGGGCTTCGAGGCGGTGGACGTGCAGACCGACTTCCCGATGGAGCTGTTCCTGCTCATGGGCCGCGACTACGTGGGCGATCCCGACGTGGGCTCGGCATGTCACGCCGAACGGGTGGAGGCTGAGCGTTCGATGCCCTCGGAGGTGCGGCGCAACATGTTCCGGGCCTTCGCGGCGGCCGGCATCGGGCGAAACTCGCGCGTGCTCGTGCGCAAGGCCGAGGATGTGGGTGGCTGACCCGAAGGCGCCAGGGCTCCCGGTCGACCGCGTCGGCTACCGCTTCGGCCTGCTGGCGCGCGCGGACATCGAGGCGCTTCGTTGCTTTCGCAACGCCCAGATGGAGGTGCTGCGCCAGACCGAGGTGATCACGCCTGAGGGCCAGCAGCGCTGGTTCGAGACCCAGGTCGAGCCCGCGCACGCCGCGCCCCAGCC
>JALZII010000269.1 GCA_030860365.1 Actinomycetota bacterium | reverse complement strand
TGCCGGGGGGAGGGTCGTCGTTTCCCGTCTACCGCGACCTGGGTGTGGACACCTGGCAGTTCACCCTCGACTGGCCCTCGGTGGCCCCCAGACGTCCGGCTCGCCCGCAGGACCCTTCGGATCCGGCGTACCGCTGGCCGCCGGGCCTGGACGCAGCCGTGGCCGAGGCGGGCGCGAACGGGATCAACGTCGCCCTGCTGGCGATCTACTCCCCGCCCTGGGCCAACGGCGGCCGGCCTCCCGTCTGGGCGCCGTCGACGGGGGCCTACCACGACTTCCTGGTAGCCGCCGCCCGTCGCTATCCGGCGGTGCGGCGCTGGATGATCTGGAGTGAGCCCAACAAGGCCGACCGCCTGCAGCCCAACGCGCCCAGCGGACCCACGGGAGCCCGCACCTACGCCCCGCTCCTCGACACCGCCTACTCGGCCCTGAAGGCCGTCTCGCAGGACAAGATCGTCATCGGCGGGATGACCTGGACCGGGGGGGAGGTCAAGCCCAAGCCCTTCCTCGACTACATGCGCCTGCCAAACGGCCGGCGACCGCGGCTCGATTGGTTCGGGCACAACCCCTTTCCGTTCCGCTTCCCCAACATCCGCGAAGACGCAATCGGTGAGGGCTACCGTGACATCAGCGACCTGGATCTCTTCTCGCGGGAGGTGCAAAACGTCTATCCGCGGACCCGGCTCTGGCTCTCGGAGTTCACCGTGCAGTCCGACAAACCCTCGAGGGACTTCGCGCTCGTCGTGAGCCGCGCCGAGCAGGCTCGCTGGCTGGCCGCCTCCTACCGCATCGCCGACGAGCTGGGGGGATCAGTCGCGGGCTTGGGATGGCTCGGGCTGCTCGACGAACGCGCGGGCCCGGGCAGCGCGAACTTCGGCCTGATGACCGCAGGCGGGGCGCCCAAGCCTTCCTTCTACGCCTTTCGCAACGCGCCGAGCCGACGCTTCAGACCGTCGGTGCGCGCACCGCGCTCGGTCAGGCGAAAGACCCTTCGCCGCCGCGGGATCAAGGTCCGCGTCCGCCCCCAGGTAGGCGGAAGGGTCAAGCTCGTCCTTCGAACTCGCGGCGGCCGCTCGCTCCGGCGATCGGTACGAAGGCTGCGCGCCGGCCGTACCGTCACCCTGCGGCTGCGGCGGATTCGGCTGCGCCGGGGCCGCTACTCCGTGGTGGTAGTGGCCCCCCGCGCAGAGCGGGTCGAGCGCTCGCTGCGGGTCAGGTGAGGGGTTCCGCGCGGACCGGCGCCGCCGGCGCCCGAATCGGCGCGGACGCCCGAAAGGGTGCCGCGGCCACCATGCGCCGCTGCGAGGAGCGAGCGAATCGCCGGGTCTTTCCGCCGCGCTAGGGTCGCACCCGTGCCCAGCGGCGTACTGCCGTTCCAACCTCCACCTGCCGACTACTACGAGCACTCCCGCGCAGAGGTCGTTGTGCGGCTGCCGCGGCCGCTCGGGCGCGTCCTCGACATCGGCTGCGGTGCAGGCGGGGTGGGACGTACGCTGCGGGCAGCGGGCGCGCGGGAGCTCGTGGGGATCGAGCTCGATCCGGTGGCGGCCGCCCGGGCGCGCGAGGTGTTCGACGAGGTCCTCGAGGGCGACGCCGAGCAGGTCGTAGCAAGCCTGGATGGGCAGTTCGACACGATCTGCGCCTACGACATCCTCGAGCATCTCTACGACCCCGCAGCGGTCGTGGAGCGCCTCCGCCGCCTGGCAGCACCGGGCGCCCATTTCCAGGTTTCGCTGCCGAACGCCCGGCACTACTCACTCCTCGCGGATCTGGTCATCCGGGGGACCTTCGGCTACCAGTCCCACGGGCATCGCGACGTCACGCACCTACGCTGGTTCACCCGCCGTGACGCCGAGCGCCTGCTGCGCGACTGCGGCTGGCAGGTGCTCGATACCGCGACACACGAGCTCAAGAGGAGCCGGGTTTTGCTCGCCGCCCTGACTCGGGGACGCTCGACGGAGTACATCGCGGGCCAGTGGTTCGTGCTCTGCCACACCGGCTGACCATGCTGTCTCCTCGGGCGCGGCTCGGCGGGGCCATGGCACTGGGCCAGCTCGCCGGGCGTGGCGCCCTCGCTCTGGGGCTCCTGCTTTTGGTGCGCGAGCTGTCTCGCGAGGACTTCGGGAATCTCGCGCTCGTGCTGGCGCTGGTGCAGACGGCCGCAACGGTGGCAGATGCCGGGTTCGCCCGCGTGCTCGTGCGCGACGTCGCCCGCAGCGGTGCGGACAAGGCCGCGGTCGTGAGGCGCCTCCTGGTCCTACGTGCGGCCGCCTTACTCCCGGTCGTGGCGGGAGCCGTGTTGTTGCTCCTCGTCGTTCCATCACCGCTAACGGCAGGGCTGGCCGTCCTTGCGCTCGTGTATCTCGGAGGCGAATCGCTCGCCTACGGCTTCGAGAACGCAGCTATCGGCGCCGAGCGGCCGTGGCGCTTCGTGACGGCCCAATCGCTCGCAGCGATTGCCCTGCTCGGCGGTCTCGCGGCGTTAGTGGCCGCCGACGCGGTCACGCTCGCGCGGGCATTGGCGATCCTCGCTATCGCCTCTGCGCTCAAGCTGCTCGGCCATCTGGTGGCATGGCACGGGACGCTCGCGGCCGGGCCACTTAAGCGCCCGGCGCCGGCACGCGAGATCTACCGCCAAGCGCTCCCGTTCCTCGGGCTGGCCGTGCTCGCCACGCTGTACTACCGCGTCGGTGTCATCGCCCTCCATGGCGTTCGCGGGGCTGAGGAGACCGCCTCCTATGGCGCTGCGGTGCGGGTCCTCGACGCGGTGGCGATCGGCGCCGGGATCGTCTACGCCGCCGTGTCCCCCACATTGAGCCGGGTCCATGCAGCGCGCCCGGAGGCGATCTGGAGCCTCTGGCTGCGCATGGTCCGCCGCGCCGGTGCGGTGGTGATCCCCGCGGCCGTGCTCTTGGCGGTGGGCGGTCCGACGATAGCTCGTTTGCTGTTCGGCCCGGAGTACGAGGACAGCGCCGGCGCCGACCTGCGTGTGCTGGCGCCAGGCGCGGCTCTGATGGTGTTGCAGTCGCTTACAGCAGCGGTGGTCTTCATGGCCAACGAGCACCGCAGCGTGATCTGGCTCACCGCGGTCAACGTCCTCGCCTGCGTGGCAGCCTCGATCGCGTGCTCCTTCGCCTTCGGGTCCACGGGTGCGGCGCTGGCTCTCACGCTCTCGGAGTTGCTGTCGTTCGTGACCTTCGCCTTGCTCATCAGGCGGCGATACCGCCGCCCGCCGGCACCGGTCGCGCCAACCGGGGATCAGGTGCGTCCGGCGACGTCGCTGTAGAGGTCCGCGAACTGCTCAGCGATGGCCTCCATCGAGAAGGACGTGCGGACCCGGCCCCGTGCCGCCACGGCCATGGCGGACCGCAGAGCATCGTCGGAGAGCAGCCGCCTGATCGCGGCGACAAGCGCGTCCTCGTCGTTGGGCGTCACCACGAGCCCGGTGTGGCGGTTGTCTATTGCCTCGATCGTTCCCGTGCCAACGTCGGTCACCACCGCCGGCACGCCCATCGCCTGCGCCTCGAGCGTCGATATGCCAAAGCTCTCGGCGCGGTTGATGGACGGCAGCACGAACACGTCCGCCGCGGCCAGCACGTCACGTAGTTCATCGTCCCTCACGTTCTTGAGCAGGTGGGCGTGCGAGGTCGCGCCGGCAAGTCCTTCCAGCTCCCCCGCGAGCGGCCCGCCGCCGACGATCAGCACTGTCGCCTGCAGACGGTCAGCGACGCGGATGAGGCGGTCGAACCCCTTGTAGTAGACGAGCCGACCTGTCGCCACCACGAGAGGTGGCCGAAACCGGCGGCGCAGCTCAGCGACGGCCTCCGCATCGGCCGCTTCGGGCGAAAAGCGTCGGAGGTCCACGCCGTAGGGGATCACTTGGATGCGGTGACGGTGCGCGCCGAGCAGGGGACTGCCAACCGCTAAGGCATGCGTGCCGCAGACAATCGCGCGAGCGCGCCTCAGGACGCGATCGACGACGGGCTGATAGACGGGTAGCAGGGCGGCCTGGCGAACGATGTCGGCGTGATAGGAGGCCACGATCGGGACACCGGGAGGCATGAGCAAGGTGGCAACCTCGCCGGTCGGGTTCGGGAGGTGCAGGTGGACGACGTCGGTCGGGATCCGGCGCAGCCAGAGCGGGAAGGTCGGGGCGAGGGGTGCCGACAGCGCCCGCCCCAGCTCTCCGACTGCTACTTCCACTCCGTGCTCCACGGAGCGGATCGAGGTTCGCCGCCGGCGCGAGCAGATGAGTACTGACCCCGCCACGCCGGGGACGTGGCGGCGCAGGTCGTCGATGTGGCGCTCGATGCCTCCGGGCACGTCTGGGTGAACGTCCTTGTAGACGTGGAGGACCCGAAGGCTCACCGGGCGAGGCGGGTCGGTGGCCGTGGGGCCAGGCGCCGGAGCACCCGCGGAATGGAAAACGGTGCCACGGGAGCCAGCAGCCCCAGGCCGACACCCACCGCGACCCAATGGAAGTCGTCCCACCAGAGGTCGTAGAGGGCGGCAGCGAGCACGAACCCCGCGTAGCCGCAGGCCAGGCCCACGCTGAGCTCGCCGAGCGGCCCGCGCGCCCTGCGAACGCCGGCCACCATCAGGCGGGCGGTGGCCGCGATCGCGAGGAGGAGCAGGATCAAGCCGGCACCACCGAGCTCCGCCCCCACCGTCAGGTAGGTCGAATGCGCTCCCGAGGTGCGCGGGCCCTCGCCGAGCTGGGGGCCGAAATCGGCTAGGCCGATCCCCACCAGTGGCTCGGCGACGAGGTTGTCTCCGGCGCGACTGAGCGTCGTTTGGTGCGTGCGGTTGGACTCGACGTTGGCCGCTGCGGACGGGTCGAGGCGCTGCTGGAGCAAGGGCAGGGCAGCGATGGCGATTCCGGCGCAGATCACGACCGCGACCGCGCCCGAGAGGACTCGGCCACGGGAGCTCATGCCGCCGAGCAGGGACGTGCCCGAGAGGACCGCAACCCCCAGTATGCATACAGCGAGCGCAAGCATGGCGCTGCGCGAGGAGCTCGCGAACACCATGCAGCCAAGTGCCGCCGCCAGTGCCGCGGCCGCCGTGACTGTGACGCGGGAGCGGCGATGCAGGCCCTGCGCTAGCACCCCGAGGCACGGGCCGGTCATGAGCGCGGCGAAGGCCCCGAAATGGTTGGGGTCCGAGAACGTTGCTTTCAGACGCACCGCAGTCCCGACGAACGAGAGGCCCTCGCGGGAGCCCTCAAGGCCCGCCGCTGCTGGGAGATCGCCTAGGCCGGGCAGCGTCGCATCGGTTCCTGCCGAGTAGGCAATCGCCTGCCAGCAGGCAGCAGCGACGGGCAGCGCGATTCCGCACAGCAGCAGCGCCATGGCCACCGGCGGATCGTCGATCCGCTGCACGAGAGCGGCAACCACTACGACCACCACGATCCCGATGGCTACCTGGCTCATGACTCGGAAGCCGAGGTCGCGGTTCTGCGAGAAGACGAGCAGCGAGACGACCATCAGCGCGAGCAGGGCGGCGTAGACCCAGACCACCGGATCTCGCAAAAGGTCGGCGACACACCGCCTCGCCGGGCCGGCGAGCACGACCCCCGCCCCGATCAGAACCGCAAGACGAAAGAGCGAGAGATTGAGGTCCAGCACGGGTGTGCGATAGACCTCGAGCGGCGCCGTCATCGCGATCAGCGCGAGCGCCGTGTGCGGGAGACGGCGCCGGGCGATGAGCCAGGCGATGAGGAACAAAACCGCCTCGATGCCAACCAATACGAGCGTGGGACGCATCAAAGACCGGCTGCGGAGTTCGACGCCTTGAGGTCGGCCAAGCGGACCGACAGTCGGCGCGGATCCTTCCCGGATCCCCGGTCCGGGCCGGGCGTGGCGTGGAACCTGATCCGCGCATGGCCTCGCCGCAGCGTGAAGGGGCCGACAACGACATGGGTGTCGCTGCCGCTCCCGGGGACGTTCACCCGACGCGCCGGATCCGAGCCCGCCCGGATCGTCAGCCATCGTGTCCGCGAAGACCGCGCATCGAAGGCCAGATACGCCCTCGGTTGGCGCGGGCCGGCGACGATGTCGACATCTCCGTCTTGGCTGAGCCAGTTGAACCGCCTGACGTCCCGCGGCGACTCTTCCTCAGGCAGGAACCCCTTGCCCGGTAGAGCGGCCAGCGGCTGGTGGGTTTCGTGCAGCGCTGAGATGAAGACGGAGAGTCGTCTGCGATCGTCGCCGGGGCCAGCGGTGGCGCGCGGCGCGACCGCAATCGTCAGCGACTGCGTCGGACTCTTGATGGGTCCGATCAATCGCGCGCCCGGCTCCCGCGGCACAACCGTCTTGAAGGCCATGCCGCCTTTGCTCGTCAGGCGCATGCGGCGCGTGCGCCGGTAGCTTGAGGCCCGGAAGGCGAGCCACCGCTCGGGGGCTCGCGACCGACGTAGCGCGAAGGTCGCTCTGTCGCCGAGCCATCGCCCGTACTGGCCGTCCGCTCCGAGCTCGCGGCCGTAGGCACCCACGAGAGCCGTGCTCGTCTGGGTGGGCGGGGGAGTCGCCCGTGCCTTCGGCGTCGCCGCTTCTTCTTTGGCGTCAGGCGACGTTAGGAGGAGTGCCGTGACCGCCGCCGCGAGGATCGCGATTGCGGCGATGGCTGGAGCCAAGGGTCGAAGCTGCGAAGAGACAGACCCTACGCGAGCCCAGACATCCGTCATGCGGTGAGTGCGCGTTCGAGCAATTTGGCGTGGCGCTCGGCTACGTGTCGCCAACGCAGCGTGCGGGCTGCAATTCGGCCCTTCGCGACGTGCGCGGCCCGCTCGGACGGGTGCTTCACGAGCGTCTGCAGGTGCTCCGCAACCGCCTCGCCATCACCTACCGGAACATAGAACGGCACCTCGTGCGCAAACTCCCGCACCGCTGGAAGATCAGTGGACACCACCGCGGTTCCTGCGGCCATCGCCTCGGCCACGGGAAGGCCGAACCCCTCGTCACGCGAAAGGTGGATCACCGCCAGCGCGCCCCGGTAGAGGGCGGCCAGTGCGGTGTCGGAAGGATCGTGCACCATCCGGGCGCCGTGTCGCTCTAGCCGCGCGAGAGCATCGCCGGCTCCCCAGCCCGGCCTCCCCGCGAGCACCAAGCCGAGACGCACGCCGCCCTGAGCCAGCCGTTCGGCGGCGGCAGCGAGCGTGTCGAGTCCTTTGCGCGCCTCGAATGTCCCCACGAACAGCGCGTACGGCGGGTCGTCCGGATCCTCCGGCTCCGTGTGAAAGACATCGCTGACGCCGTTGTGGATGACGGCCACTCTCGCCGGTGCAACGTCGAAGCGATCGAGCACCGCAGCGCGGCTCGCCTCCGACACGGTGATCACCCTACGTGCCCGGGTGACGCTCGTCCGCGTCGCCCACTTGGCGTGCAAGGCGTTGAGCCTCCCTCGATACAGCTCGGGCATGAGCAGGAAGGTCAGGTCGTGGACGGTCACGGCCGCCGGGCCGCCCCACCAGCGCGGGATGACGAAGGCCGTGCCGAACCAAAGATCGGCGCCACTCTTGAGCAGCTCCAGGCGCGAGGCACCCTGCAGCCATGTAATTCGGCCAAGAGAGGAAGCGGTGGGCCATCGCGTCGTGCGCACGGCTGTTGAGGCGCCGAAGAGCTGGGGTCGGTTCGATAGCACCGTCAGCGCCCAAGCCGGCCGAGCTTCGAGCAGACCCCGGACGACCTCGAACGTGTAGCGCCCGAGCCCTGTGTGCTCCATCTGCGGGCGGTCGAGTATCCGCGCGTCAACTATCACCCGCGGCTCACTCACGGAGCCGTCCGTGCCTGCGCCACTGGCCCATGCGTCCGCGGACCGCATCGACAAGCCCCTCGAGCGCCGCGCTGACTGCCGTCGACGGGTGGCGGGCGCGACGTGCACGAGCGAGCTGGACGCCTAGCGCGACGATCGCCCGTCGAGCGGACCGCCAGCGCGGTCCTGGGCACAGCCGCTCGCCCACGATGATCTGATTGCGAACGCCGTAGTAGTAGCTTGCCGAGGAGTGCTCGGTCCCGTGGGTGCGCGCGACGCGGTGCAGTATGTGTGCCTCGGGCTCTAGGCGGATCGAGTAGCCGGCCCTGCGGATGCGTGTCGACCACTCGGCGTCCTCGAGAAGGAAGAAGAGATCCTCGTCCAGAGCGCCGACTGCACGAACCACGTCCGCCGGGACGAGCACGGCTGCGCCGGTGAAGCGATCGGTAGTGCCGGGCGGCACGGCACAGGACGAAAGGCGCTCGCGGTAACCGCTCATCCGGCCGGGCATACCGGAGCAGGGCTCGAAGTCAGCTCCCGCGTACCAGATGAGGTCGGGATCGTCGGCGAAGAGCAGCAACGGCGAGACGGCTCCGACCGACGCGTGCTCGCAAGCGGCGTTCGTGAGCACTTCGAGGGCGCGCGGCCTGACGAACGTGTCGTTGTTGAGGACCAGCACGTGATCACAGCCCTGGTCGAGTGCATGGGCGATGCCGACGTTGTTACCCGCCGAGAACCCCAGATTGCGCTCGAGCCGGATGCCGTGCGCATGAGGGAAGCCCGTCGCCACCCGCGCGAGGACGTTGTCGGTCGATCCGTTGTCGACCACGATGTCGAGGCGGTCGGCGTAGTCCTGGCTCCCGAGCGACGTGAGGCAGTCGAGCGTGAGATCTGCCCCCTCGTGAGAGAGGACGACGACGCCGACGCGGGTTCCACGGACGCGCCTGACAGCGCTCATCGCGTCACGGGCCGCAAGCCTTCCAAGCCCACAGGTTGCCGACCTCCTCGGCGGTTTGGGCCTGGGACAGGACCTTGTAGCCAGCGGCCTCCAGACCACGCACCGCCGTCCCCTCGGGATCCCGGCCCTGCCCCCGGGTCCCGTGCCACTCCATCGTGATCACGGAGGCGGTCAGGTCGATCAGTCGGGGGTCCGAGAGCAACGGCCATTCGCTGCCCTCGATGTCGATCTTCACCAGGTCTGCGCCGGCCATCAGGACGAAGGCATCCCGCGCCGCGACGGCGCTGCCCGACCCGTCGTCGGCGACGTAGGAGTTGAAGCTCAGGCCGCCGCGAAGTTGGACCACACCGTCTTCGGGGGCCGCGGCGGCGCGGATCACCTCGACGCGCTCTCCAAGGCGGTTGCTTCGGACGGCGGCATCGAGAAGGTCGGCGTTGGCCGGGTCCGGCTCGATCGCTTTCACCCACCGAACGTCGAAGAGCTCAAAAGCGCGCAGGGTGAAGCACCCCACGTTGGCGCCGAGGTCCACCACGTTCAGCGGGCGCCCGATGGCGGCTAGAACGGCGGCTGGCTCCGATGGGGGATCGTAGATCCGAAGCGCGAAGATCTCGTAGAGAACCTGCCGATCGTCGCGGTAGCGCTGCTCGACGAGCATGCCGCTACCGCGCAGACGGTGCGCCCGGCGTCCGGCGCCGGTCAGTTCCCCGCGAAGATAGGCGATCGGATCGCCGAGCCGGCATGCGACCGCGAGCGCCTGTTGGGCGGCGCGAACCCCCCGGACCTTCAGCAGCCGCTGCACGATCCTGCTGCCGCGAACGGCTTCGAGCGGGCGACGGCACCCGGAGCCCTGCTGCGTCGTCATTAGCCAAAGCCTAGGGTCAGCGCGACCGGGGGTTCCCGTTCGCGGGATACAGCATGCGAGCGCTACCATCGCCGCGGTGAGATGGCGGGGGAGCAGCGCGAGTCCGCCGTTCCCGGGTGCCCTCGCCAACGCGAAATGAGGCTGCTGATCACAGGCGGGGCGGGGTTCATCGGTAGCCACCTCGCCGAGGAGCTGCTGGGCCGAGGACATCGTGTGCACGCGCTCGACGACCTCTCCACGGGCGCGATCGAGAACATCCGCCATCTCAAGGACGACCCTTACTTCCAGTACACGATCGACTCAGCCGCCATTCCGGCGGTGGTCGCCGAGGCGGTCGACGAGGCCGATGTCGTCTACCACCTGGCCGCCGCCGTCGGCGTCGAGCTCATCATCGAGAGCCCCGTACGCACCATCGAGACCAACGTGCACTGCACCGAGGTTCTGCTCTCACAGGCGAACAAGAAGAAGAAGCCGGTCTTCATCGCCTCCACCAGCGAGGTCTACGGGAAGAGCACGGCTCTTCCCTTCCACGAGGAGGGGGACCTGCTGCTGGGCCCGACGCACACGGGCCGCTGGTCCTACGCCTGCTCGAAGGCCATCGACGAGTACCTCGCGCTCGCGTACTGGAAGGAGCGCGGCCTGCCCACCGTAATCGGCAGGCTCTTCAACACGGTCGGCCCACGCCAGACGGGTCGCTACGGGATGGTCGTGCCCACTTTCGCGCGCCAGGCTCTAGCGGGCCAGCCCATCACCGTCTACGGCGACGGCAGCCAGCAACGCTGTTTTTGCCACGTGAAGGACGTGGTCCGGGTGCTCGCCGACCTCATGGCGACCGACGCCGCCTACGGCGAGGTGTTCAACATCGGCGCCACGGAGGAGACGACGATCATGGGCCTGGCCGAGCGCGTTCGCGACATGGCGGGCTCGAGCTCGGAGATCGTGACCGTCCCTTACGACGAGGCCTACGAGCAGGGCTTCGAGGACATGCACCGGCGAGTACCGGACACCAACAAGATCTCCGAACTGCTCGGGTGGAGCCCCACCTTCAACCTCGACGCGATCTTGCAGGACGTGGTGGAATCTCAGCGGTCGGACGAAGTGGTCGAGACCTCGTCGGCGCATGGCGCCTGAGTTTGTCCGGGAGGCTTCGGCGTGCCTGACGAGCTGCGCCTTCTCGC
>JALZII010000255.1 GCA_030860365.1 Actinomycetota bacterium | reverse complement strand
GGACTCTCGCGCCGCCCGAGCGTCGCGCCGCCGAGGTGGTCGGCTCGGAGGACGTAGGCGCCTACCGCCAGCTCTCGGCCGAGGACCGCGTGGGGCCGACCGACCCGCGGCCCGGTCAGTTCTACATGCTCGCGGCCGCGGAGCGGTGGGGCGGAGGCGACTCCGAGCGCCCGTACCTGCCCCGGGCCTTCTCCTACGCCCGCGCCGAGCCGGTGCTCGACGGAGTGCGCCTCTCGTTCGTCGTCGAGGCCGTCGGACCGGGCACCGCGCGCCTGGCCGAGCTGCGCCCGGGCGAAGCCCTCTTCCTGGTGGGGCCGCTCGGCGTCGGCTTTCGCGAGGCCAGAGAGGGCCGGCGCCCGCTGGTCGTGGGCGGTGGGATCGGCAGCGCGCCGCTCGTGGGCCTCTCCGACGAGCTGGAGGAGCCGACGGTCCTGCTCGGCTTTCGCTCAGCCGCCCACGCCGAGGTGGCCGCGCTGTTTGGCTCCCGACCCGCCCTCGCCACCGACGACGCCTCGACCGGGCGTCACGGCCTGGTCACCGAGCTTCTGGCCGAGGAGCTTGAGCGCGACCGCCACGCGGAGGTCTTCGCCTGTGGGCCCCCGCCGATGCTGGAGGCCGTGCGAGCGCTCTGCGCCGAGCGCGAGGTGCCCGCCCAGCTGGCCCTGGAGTCGGGCATGGCCTGTGGCTTTGGGGCCTGCTTTGGCTGCGTGGTGCCCACGCGCGAGGGCTTCTTGCGCCTGTGCCTGGACGGCCCCGTGCTCGACGCCGCGATACTCGAGACCGCCCTGGCGCCGGGCGGCGGCCACCAGGGATGAGAACCGATCTCTGCGGCGTCGAGCTCGGGGGAGCGGTCCTCAACGGCTCGGGGACCTTCGACGCCATCGCCGCTCGCCGAGCGTTCGGCGACGCGCTGCTCGAGCGCTTTCCGTTCGACGCCTTCGTCTCCAAGACGATCACCCTCGAGCCCCGCCAGGGCAACCCACCGCCGCGCCTGTGGGAGGCCCCGGCTGGGCTGATCAACTCGATCGGGCTGCCCAACAAGGGCCTCGACGGCTTCCTGGCCGCCGACCTGCCGCGGCTGGCCGAGCTGCCGGTGCCGCTGGTGGTCTCCGTGATGGGCTACACCCCTCACGAGCTGGGCATCCTCGCCGGGAGGGTGGCCGAGCGCGAAGAGGTGGCGATGGTCGAGCTGAACGTCTCCTGCCCGAACGTGGAGAGCGGCTTGGTGATGGGTGCCGACCCATCCGAGACCGCCCGAGCCGTCGAGGCCGTGCGGCCCCTGACCCAGAAGCCGGTCATCGTCAAGCTCACCCCGAACGCGACGGAGCCCGCGGCGGTGGCGGTCGCCGCGGAGAGCGCCGGCGCCGACGCCCTTGCCCTGCTCAACACCCTGAAGGGCATGGCGCTCGACCCCTCCACCAGGCTGCCCTGGCTGGGCGGGGGCAGTGGCGGACTCTCGGGGCCGGCACTGCGCGCCGTGGCCCTGGAGCAGGTCGCCTCGGTCAGCTCGCGGGTCGGGATTCCGGTCGTGGGAATGGGGGGGATAGCCTCGGGGGCCGACGCCGCCGACTTCCTCGCGGCGGGAGCGCATGTGGTGGGGGTGGGGACCGAGAGCTTCCGCGATCCGGCCGCCGGGGCATCGATCCGTGCGGGGCTTGCCCGGTCGGGGGGAGGGCCGGCCCCAGACGGGTGATGCGACCCTCACAGGCGGCTTTGTCGCACCCATAGCGGACGGCAGAGCATCCTAAAATCCCTGCAAACCGCCACTAACAGGGTCAAGTAGCCCGAACCGCCATCGAGCTTAGGTCGAGGTCTAGGTGAATTGGCCGATTTTCTGCCTTCCACGCCTTCTCATCGGCCGGTCGGTCTGTAGTATCGCCGCCCATGCCGACGGCCTCCGAAACGCCCGCGAAACCCACCTCCGCGGGCGTGGCGCCGGAGCGATCGCACACCCAGCGCATGGATGCGCTGGAGCGCGCGAACGACATCCGGACGCGCCGGGCTCGGCTCAAGAAAGACCTCAAGGGAGGCCGCGTCGGCATCCACGAACTGCTGCTCGACCCCCCGGAGTACCTGCAGACGGCGAAGGTCTTCGACCTCGTGATGGCGGTGCCCAAGTACGGCCGGGTGAAGGTCAACCGGCTCTTCACCCACTGCCGGATCTCCCCGAGCAAGACCTTCGACGGCCTCTCGCAGCGCCAGCGCGACGAGTTGGTCGACTACCTCCGCCGCTAGGGCGATAGCTCCCCCCGTCCTCGTCATCACGGGTCCGTCGGGCGTGGGCAAGGGAACGCTGATCCGCGGGCTGGTCGAGCTCGTCCCGGGGCTCAGGCTGGCGGTGTCGGCCACCACGCGCGCCGCGCGCCCCGGCGAGAGCAACGGCAGCGACTACTGGTTCCTCGGGCCCGACGAGTTCGAACGCCGGGCACGAGCGGGCGACTTCGTCGAGCACGCCGAGTACGCCGGCAACCGCTACGGGACGCTGCGCTCCGAGCTGGAGCGCCCGGCCGACGGCATCGTGCTCGAGATCGACGTGCAGGGGGCGCGGCAGGTCCGCGAGACCCTCCCCGAGGCCACCCAGGTCTTCATTGCCCCACCCTCGGTGAGCGTGCTCGGCGAGCGCCTGGAAGCGCGCGGCTCGGACTCGCCCGAGCAGGTCAAGGCCCGGCTGGCCGAGGCCCCCGGGGAGCTTGCCGCTCAGGCGGAGTTCGCGCGCGTGGTGGTCAACGACGACCTCGAGCGCGCCCAGGCGGAGCTGGTCGACCTCGCCGCTAGAGTCTGCGGGCGATGATCAAGCCCCGTTTTGACACGCTGCTCGAGAAGGTCGACTCCCACTACGCGTGCGTGCTGGTGGCGGCCAAGCGGGCGCGCCAGATCAACGCCTACTACCACAACCTCGGCGAGGGGACCTTCGATGAGTACCCGCCGCCCATGGTGGAGACGGGCTCGAAGAACTATCTCAAGATCGCCCTGGACGAGATAGCTCAGGGCAAGATCGCATACCGCTACCGCTAAGCCGGCCGGATGACGGGCGCCTGGCTACGTCCTCGGGCCGCTCACCTGCCAAGCAGGCTTCCAGGGGGGCACCCCCTCAAGGGGCTTCGCCCCTTACGGCCGGCTCCGCCGGCCCATCCGCGAATCAGTGGCCGGGACACCCCGGGTTACGGCTGGCCGGGCTTGGTCCCCGACCGGCTTAGAGCGTAGCTGTGGCTCGCATCCTTCTGGGCGTGTCCGGGGGGATCGCCGCTTACAAGGCGGTCGAGGTGGTGCGCCTTGCCACCGCGGCCGGGCACTCGGTGAGGGTCATCCAGACGCCCGCCGGCCGGCGCTTCGTGGGGGCGGCCACCTTCGAAGGGGTCACCGGCGCTCCCGTGCTCGTCGACGAGTTCGAGCGCGACCCGGCCCGCGGCGCCTTTCCCGGCGACACTGCCCCCGACCACGACCCGATCTCCCACCTGGAGCTGGTGCGCCGCTGCGAGGTGTTCGCCATGGTGCCGGCCTCCGCCAACACCCTTGCCAAGTTGGCCACCGGGCTGGCCGACAACCTGCTCTCCACCGCCGCACTGGCCAACACCGCGCCGCTGGTGCTGGCTCCCGCGATGAACAGCCACATGTGGGAGCACCCGGCCACTCGGGCCAACCTCGACCTCTTGCGCGCGCGAGGGGCGCGCGTCGTAGAGCCTGCCACGGGCCGGCTCGCCTCGCGGGGCGAATGGGGCGTGGGACGGATCGCCGAGCCCGCCGACGTGCTCGCCGCCATCGAGACTGCGCTCGGAAGCCGCGCGCCGTCCGAGCTGCTCGGGCGCCGGGTGCTGGTGACCGCGGGGGGCACGCGCGAGCCGATCGACCCCGTCCGCTTCGTCGGCAACCGCTCCTCGGGGCGGATGGGGCTCGCCCTGGCGGCCGAGGCCGCCCGTCGAGGAGCCGCGGTCACGTTGATCGCCGCGAACGTCTCCCTGGCGCCCCCCGAGGGCGTGCGCGTGATCGAGGTGTCCACCGCCGCCGAGCTCGCCGCCGCGGCGCGCGAGGAGTTCGCGGGTGCCGACGTCCTGTTGATGGCCGCCGCGGTGTCAGACTTTCGCCCCTCCGATCGGGCCGCGACCAAGCTCAAGCGGGCAGGCGGCGATGGTCTGCGCGTCGAGCTCGAGCCCACCGAGGACGTGTTGGCCGCGCTGGGCGCGACCCGGCAGCCGGGGCAGACCCTGGTGGGCTTCGCGGCCGAACACGGGGGAGACCCGCTGGCCGAGGCCCGCCGCAAGCTGCACGCCAAGGGGGTGGACGCCGTGGTGCTCAACGACGTGTCGGGGGAGGGCATCGGCTTCGAGGCCCCCGAGAACCAGGTGACGGTGGTCACGACCGACCGCGAGCGCCCGGTGTCCCGGGCGCCCAAGGCGGAGGTGGCCGCGGCGGTGATCGACGAGGTCGAGCGGCTGCGCGTGCGCAGCGCCCACGAGGCCGGGGCGTGACAGAGACGTTCGAGTCGCCCGAGCAGCGTGGCGAGCGCGTGTACGAGCTCTTTCGGAAGGGCACCGCGCTGCTGGAGTCCGGCGACTTCGCCGCCGCCGCCATCCCGCTCGAGCAGGCGCGGGCGCTGGAGCCCGAGAAGACCTCGATCCGGGAGGCTCTGGGCCGGGCCTACTTCCGCTCGGCGCGCTTCAGGGAGGCGGCGGAGGAGTTCGGCGCGGTGGTCGAGCGCTCGCCGGTGGACCATTACTCGCACTTCTGTCTCGGCCGCTCGCTGGAGA
>JALZII010000254.1 GCA_030860365.1 Actinomycetota bacterium | reverse complement strand
CCCCACGGCCGCGATGGCCCGCAGCGAAAGAAGCAGGGCACGACGCACTGGTTCAGTCCAGACCCACCAAGGTCCTCGGTTGTTACCAGGTGGAGAACGCCCCGGGTCAGCAATACTTGGCGCTGTGTGCGCTCAATGCATGGCCACGGCCACGGCTGCCGCGACGGCCGCCACCGGAGGACGAGCCTGGCTGGCAACCCGGATCTCGGGAACGACGCTCAAGCGCGCCAGCGCCGGCCTCGTCGCCGCCGCCGTGGCGGCGGCCGCGCTGCTCAGCTGAGCTCAGCGCAGGTGCGCCCTTGGGGGCAGGGCGGTCGGCCAGAAGAAGGCGCATAATGAGAACGATTCTCATTGGCGGTAGTGTGCGACTTCGTGCCCGAGCCCACCCGCCGCCTTGTGGCCCTATTGACCGCCGCCTTCGCCCTGCTCGCCGGGTGCGGAGGCGACGACCGCGAGAGCGCGGAGCCCGCCGCGCAGGTGGTGGCGACGACGACGCAGGCCGGCGACCTGACCCGCGCGGTGGCGGGGCGCCGCGCCAAGCTGACTCAGCTCCTGAAGCCGAACTCCGACCCTCACGAGTTCGATCCCCGACCCAGCGACGCCCGCGCTTTGGGTCAGGCCGATCTGCTCGTCGTCTCGGGCGGCGATCTGGACAGGTGGTCCGGCGACCTCAACCGCTCCGCCGGCGGCAACGCCGCCTCGGTGAAGCTGATCGACTCAGTGAGGACCGTCCGCGGCGAGCACGAGGACGAAGGCCAGGAGGCCGTCGACCCGCACTGGTGGCAGGACCCCACGAATGCGATTCGCGCTGTCGAGACGATCCGCAGGGTGCTCACACGGGCTGATCCCGAGGGCCGCGGCGCGTACACCAGGAACGCGCGTGCCTACTCGGAGCGTCTGCGCCGCCTCGATCGCTCGATCGCCTCGTGCATGGGGCGCGTTCCTGCGTCGAAGCGCAAGCTCGTGACCACCCACGACGCCCTCGGCTACTACGCCCGCCGCTACGACATCGAGGTGGTCGGAGCGCTCATCCCGTCGCTCTCCACCCAGGCGCAGCCCTCGGGTCGCGATGTCCAGGAGCTGGTCGGTCAGATTCGCTCCGAGGGCGTCGAGGCGGTCTTCCCGGAGTCGGCCCTGGACCCGCGCCTCGAGCGGGCGGTGTCAAGCGAAGCCCGGGTGAAGGTGGGCGGGAAGCTGTGGGCCGACACCCTCGGGCCTCCCGGCTCGGGGGCCGAGACCTATGTGGGCTCGCTGAGCGCCAACACCGCCACCCTGGCCGAGGGCATGTCCGGCGGCACGGTGCGCTGCAGGCCGCGCGCCTGAACGCTCAGGCTGCCTCGCGACCCAGCTCGAACCAGACGCTGGTGCGATCCCCGCGCTCGATCCCCCAGCAATCGCTCATCGTCTCCACGAGGGCCAGCCCCAGCCGCCGGGACGCTCGGGGTCCGGAACCGAGGCCTCGAATCCGGGTCCCTCGTCGGTGATCTCGAGCCGATGCGGTCGCCGTCCCACGAGAGCGCCACCTTCGATCTTGTCGTCCTCACCGGCGCGCCCGTGGAGCACGTTGTTGCTCACGATCTCGCTCGTGAGGAGGCTGGCCTGGTAGACGACCTCCTCGGGCACCTTCACGCCGATCGCGATGGTCACGATCTGCCTGGCCCGGGCGGGCGCCCGCACCCCGCCGGCTAGTTGAAAGGTTGCATGGGCGTCCCGCGGTAGGACGAAGCGCAGGGACGAAACTTGCGCCTGGGTCAGGCCGCCCGGCGACAGCCGGGGCACTCGCCCCGCAGCGTCACGTCATGCGCGTCGATAGCGAAGTCGAGGCGCAGGGAGAGGCGGTTGATGGCGGCTTCGAGGGCCTCGTCCTCGAAGGCGGAGACCCTGCCGCAGCGGTCGCAGACGACGTGGTGGTGATGGTCGCCGCCGGGCAGGGCCGGCTCGTAGCGGGCGAGGCCTTCGCTCACGTCGACGCGCTGGACGAGCTTCAGCCGCTCCAGCAACTCGAGCGTCCGGTAGACGCTGGCCGAGCCCGTGCTGCTGCCCCGCCGCTGCAGCTCGGCGGTGATGTCGCGCGCGCTGACGCTGCAACCCAGGCCGGCGAGGACCTCGATGATCTCCGCGCGCGGAGCGCTCGAGCGGTAGCCCTCGGAGGCCAGGCGGGCGAGCGCGTGATCGACCCAGTCGACGCTCGTTTCGGTAGCGGCCATCGCCCTAAGAGCCTATCCCCGCCGGCGGGCCCTCGACCTCCAGGAGGCCGGGTTCGGACTGGGTCGAGGCTGCCCGCCCAGCGGCCGTGCAGCTGGAGTGAGACCGGGGAGCCGCACGTGACTAATCCCGACAGCGGACTGCCCACCTTGCCCAGGTGGTGGGGGACCCGCACGAAAGCAGCCTGCCGAAGGTCGCGATGGGAGAAACGGCGCACGGAGGAGACCGCATCTTCGGCAGCCAGGGGCGCGACCGCATCGGTGGCGGCCCCAGCGGCGATCGCATCGCGGGCGGCAGCTCCTCCGATCGGAGAGGGCGCGACCGCATCTCCGGCGGGCGAGGCAACGACCGCATCCAGGCCCGTGACCGCCGCCGCGACAGGATCGACTGCTGCCCGGGCCGCGACAGGGTTCGCGCTGACCGCGTCGACCGCGTTGCAAGGAATTGCGAGCGAGTCCTGCGCACTCGCCGCTGACCTCAGGGGCGCGGGTCCACGCCCAGGGGTGGGGTCGCGGCGATGCGGCTCGCCGCGACCCCTCGCGGGGCTAGCCGGGCTCGTCGCCCTTGTCGCCCACGCTCTGGGCGCCCTCGCGGGCGGCCACGGCCTGGTCGAGCTGGCGGTTCACGTGGTCCCAGTCGAGGTTGCGAAAGAACGCCTCGACGTACTGCTTGCGCCCATCCGGGGTCGCCCCGAAGTCGGCCGCGTAGGCGTGCTCGTAGACGTCGATCGCGAGCACGGGGACCATGTTGTAGACGGCCCAGAGGTTCTGGGTGTCCATGATGTAGTTGAAGATCGACCCGTCGTTGAGGTCGTAGCCGACCATCACCCAGCCGCGGGCGGCGCTGGCGGCCTTCTTGACGGCTTCCTGCCACTTGTCGACGCCGTTGAACTCGGGCTCGACCAGCTCCGCGAAACGGCCCTGCGGCTCTCCGCCCTCTCCGCCCAGGTGGCCGAAGTACAGCTCGTGGTTCTTGAAGCCCAGCAGCGCGAACGTGTAGTCGACCGACACTGCGCGCAGGTCCGAGAAGACCTGGTTGCCCTCGATCTCCGCGTAGTCGAACTCGGTGAGGCGCTTGCGGCACTCGTTGGTCTTCTTTATGTAGCCCTCGTAGAGCTTGTAGTGGTCGTCCATCGTCTGCTTGGAGATGCCGTCGAGCTCCTTCTCGAAGGCGGGGAACTGGCGCGGCTCAAGATCGTCCCAGGGCATTTCTGTGCTGTCTCGCTTTCGTTCGCTTTCGTCTCGGTTTGCCTACCCCTTTAGGTTGGAGACCGAAACCGCGGCCAGGCCGCTTTGACTTCTTGCCCTTCGCGGTAGAAAGGCGTGCCGTCTCGCGTATCCTGTCTGGCCCAACAAGGACTGTCGACCGCTCAGCAAGGATGTTGAATCGGCACTGACGAACCCCAGGGACGAGAGCCCTCAGGGATCGCACCCCAAGGTCGTGACGGAGAACGAGGACGGCGCTGCGCGGCGGTAAGCCCCGCGCCCGCGGATCCTCCCCCGGCGCCGGAGAGCGCTCTCAGGGGAGGTCGGGTGTGCGCGGAGCAACGGGCGGAAGCGGAGGCCGAGACGGCGCGGGCTGGACCGGCCCTGGAGGACCCCCGGCCGCGAAGGCCCCCTCGCGGCCCAGCGTCGGGGGCGCGGGCTCGGGTCAGGCCGGGGGGACGCCAAACCCGCTGGCGCCAGGGCGCTCTGGCGAAGCCCCCAGGCGCCCAGCGTCTCCGGGCAAGCCCAGCGGTCCAGGTCCCGGGCGGTCGGGTGAGGCGCCCGGCAAGCCCAACGGCGCGGGCAAGTTCGGCAACGGCTAGCGCAAGTAGCCGGCGCGTAAAGCGGGCTGGGGCCGGTTTCGCCCGAGCCGCGGCGACTCGCGCGGCCGGGGGCGACTTCAGCGGGGACGCTGCCCGGCGCCCCGTTAGTCCCCTTTGTTACGAGAACGCCGCCTTGGGAACCAAGAGAGCGTGGCCAGAACGGAGCCACTG
>JALZII010000231.1 GCA_030860365.1 Actinomycetota bacterium | reverse complement strand
CCGCAGACGGCCACCGCAGCCTCGTGCGCCGAGCCCGCCTCGGCTCCGGGCGAGAGGCGCTGGGCGGCCAGGCGCCGCCGCCGCACGCTCGCATCGCTCGGAGTCACCGCTCAGCAGTGCTTCGGGGCTGCGTGGCTAGGGCTTGGGACTGAAGCCCACGAACAGGCCCAGGCAAGCGACCGCGGTCAGGACGATCAGTCCCAAGATCGCGATGAAGGGCACACGGGGATCCCTCTGCACGACGCAAGCCGCGACGGCGACGAGCCCGAGGAGCAGGGCCACCCCGGCGGGCACGTAGCTCACCACGCACGACCTCGACCATCCCGTCCCTGGACAGAGGTGGCGCAACATGCAAGAAGGCGAGGACCATCAGGTCTTTTTAGGCGGCCCTCGAACGGGCACCGATGGGTACGATGGCCGCCGATGCGGCTTGTGGCGGCCATCTTCGTGGCTGGAGTGGTGTTGATCGGGTGTGGCGGCGATCTGCCGGAAGACCGCGCGCGCGACGCCGTGGCCGCAGGACAAGAGCTCAAGAGGGCCGCGGACAACGTCCCCAGGGTGCACGGCATCTTCGAGAGGTACCGAGCCCGTGCCAGGCGCGCAGCGCCGGCGATCGCCGAGTACAAGGCAACGGGCAACAGCGCCCTCCTGAGGCAGATCGACTCGCGAGCCCCCGGGGTGACCAAGATCGACGCCAGGACGGGGCGGCCCTCCGGCCTGAACGAGCAGGCCGTTCGAGACCTGGTGCGTGCCGCGAACGGCAAGCCCCGCACGGAGAAGCAGCAGGCCCAGGTCTTCCGGAGGGCGGCGAGCAGCGACGTGAAGCGCCTCCTCAGAGCGGTGAAGGGTGAGCCACTCGACGCATCGCTCGGCGTTGACGACCAGACGGTCGAGTCCCTGCTGCGGAGCGCTGAGAAGAGTGCGCGACCCTGGTGGCCCGACCTGGCCGCCAGGCTGACTCGCGGCCTGAAGGCGGGACGACAAGAAGGTTGACCTGGCGAGCTCGTCCGATGGCGAGGGCCGGAATCGAACCGGATGCGAGCCGGGACGGCGAGCGACGTCGCCGGTTCGCCGCCGGCCGAGCCCGGATGGCGAGACCCGGAATCGAACCGGGGACACCACGATTTTCAGTCGTGTGCTCTACCAACTGAGCTACCTCGCCGCGGGCGACGATGGTAGCGGCGCAGCGCTCAGCCCCCGGGCCGAGACGAGCTCGGCCCGGGCGCCTCGCCAGTCCTGCTGGGGCTATGCCAGACCCTCCGCCGCGTACTCGCGGAGGAAGCCCTCGAACAGGCGCCGGTGTCCCTGCTCGTCGCGGAGGATGGCGATGACCATGTCCTGGGTGACGGGGTCGCGGCCCTCGCAGAACTCGATGATCTTCTCGTAGTGGGCGATGGCGCCGGACTCGGCCTCGATCACGCCCTTGATCACGTGCACGATGTCGGTCTGGTGTTCGGGCGGCTGAAGGAATGACTGCTCGGCGGCGAACTCCATCGAGCCGGGGACCACGCCGTAGAGCTCCTTGATGCGCTGGCCGAACTGCTGCGCGTGGCCGAGCTCCTCCTGGACGTCCTCCTGAAGGGACTCGATGATCTCCTGCGCCCGCACGCCGTCGGGGTTGATGGAGTTCGCCGTGTAGCTGAGCACGGTCTCCATCTCCATCCAGTACCCCTTCTTCAGCATCTCCAGAAGCTGTTCGCGGTCCTCGGCGGCCGCGCCGTCCAGAATTCCCTGGTTGCCGCTCATTTCGGTGGACATCGGTTCCTCTTTTCCGTTCGCGATCTCTCGAAGGGCTAATACCGCGCGCACGAGCAGCCCAAACTGAGGGGCTGCCTAAGCTCACTGCTGTGACCGAGGCCACCGAGATCGAACACGTCGAGAAGCTTCCGGGCACGCTCTGGGAGCGGCTGCGGGCCGAGCCCGACCGCGCGCCGGAGATCATCTCTCTGGCGGCGGCCGACCGCTTCGGTCCGCAGGCAGAGCGCTGGGTGGCCGTCCAGGGCCCACACCATCAGCCGCCCGCGCTGGCCCAGCTGGCGGTCAGGCGCCACGTTCGGCTGTCGCGGATCGAGGGCGGAGCGCTCGGCATCGGGGGCATCGTCACGACGGCGCCCGACCTCGTGGCGCTGCTCTGGCTGCAGAGCCGCATGGTCTTCTTCGTCGCGGGGGCGATGGGCTACGACCCCCGTCACCCCATGCGCCCGGCCGAGCTTCTGGCGCTCCAGGGCGTGTACGAAACCCCGGCGGCTGCGCGGCAGTCCCTGGACGGAGTCGGACAGTCGATGGCGATGGCGATGGTGCAGAGCAAGCTCTCGAAGGGGCGCGACGAGCAGATCGCCGCGAAGCTGATGAAGTACGCGGGCAAGCGGATCGCCAAGCGCTACGCCGGGCGCCTGGTGCCCTTCCTCGGCGCGCCGCTGGGGGCCATCTCGAACGGCGCGGCGACAAAGGAGCTCGGCCGGCGAACGCTGGCCTTCTACGGGGCGCCCGCGAGCTGACAGGAAAATAGCCCCCGCAAACTGCGCATTTTCATCAGCCCGCGCGGGTGCGCGCAGCGGGCACGGTGACTAGACGGGAATCGCGGCGCCGTGAACCGCGGACGCCTCGTCGGAGAGCAGGAAGCGAACCACCTCCGCGATCTCCGCCGGCGCCGTCCGGCCGCTGCGGTCGGAGTTGGGCATCGCCTCGCGGTTGGCGGGCGTGTCGATCACCCCGGGCAGCAGGACGTTCGCGCGCACGCCGTCGGCGTGGTACTCGGCGTCGAGCGCCCTGACGAAGGCGAGCACGGCGGCCTTGGCGCTCGCGTAGGCGGCGGCGCCCGCGAAGGGACGCTCCGCCGCCTTGGCCGAGATGGCCACGAACGCTCCCCCGCCGTGCTCCAGCAGAGCGGGGATCGCCGCGCGCGCGACGTTGAAGGTGGTGGTCAGGTTCAACTCGACCATGCGCGCGAAGCCGGCGGGGTCCAGCTCGTGCACCCTCGGGCCCGATGCGAAGCCGCCGACGAGGTTGACCACCGCGGCCGGGCCCTCGATCGCCCCCATGGCCCGCGCCGTGTCGTCGGGATCGGTGAGGTCCGCGTGGTCGCGGCCGAGGGCGGCGACCGTCCACCCGGCCCCCTCCAGCACCTCCACGACGGCGCCGCCGAGGCCGCCCGAGGCGCCGGTCACGAGCACCGTGTCAGGCATCGGGCACGGGGGGCGACTTCACCTGCGTTGAAGGCTAGAACGAACAGAGCCTGAGGTGCTCGGCCGACCAACGCTCGGCCTGCGCTCCTCGGCTAGACCGTCCGAGACCGCACCTACCTTGCAATCCCCGATGGAACAGCCCACGCTCATCTCCACAAAGCAGTTCGTTCGCGAGCTCGCCGACGGTCAGGCGGTCGACTCGGTGTTCGTCGTCCGCGAGCAGGCGCGCCGCCAGAAGAAGAACGGCGAGATGTTCCTCAAGCTGCGTCTCGGCGACCGCAGCGGGTCGTTCGAGGCCGTCGTGTGGGACGGAGTCGAGCAGTGCCTCGAATGCTCGAAGAGCGGATCGGTGGTGCGCGTCATCGGCCCCTACTCGGTGGA
Source organism: Actinomycetota bacterium (assembly GCA_030860365.1). Taxonomy (GTDB): domain Bacteria; phylum Actinomycetota; class Thermoleophilia; order Solirubrobacterales; family Thermoleophilaceae; genus JACCZR01. Next base: position 6,268 of record JALZII010000231.1, on the reverse strand, counting down.
CCCGCGCTACGGCGCCACGCTCACGGTGCGCGCCGTTCGCGCGGCGGAGGAGCACGAGTACGACCCCCGTGACCTGCGCGAGGCCCCACCGGTCGCTGTGGACAAGCTGCTGGCCGACCTCGATCACCTGATCGGCACGGTGCAGGAGCCACACCTGCGCGAGCTGCTCGAGCGCCTGCTGGGCGCCGAGTCCGACACCGGCCGCCGCTGGCGGACGGCCCCCGCCGCCAAGCACTACCACCAGGCCTACCGCCACGGGCTGCTCGAGCACTGCCTGTCGGTGGCCCAGGGGGTGAGCGCGATGGCCGCCCTGTTCCCGGGCATCGACCGCGATGTGGCGGTCACCGGCGCGCTGCTGCACGACATAGGGAAGATCGAGGCCTACGACATGGTCGGCGAGGCCTCCGACCTCACCGACGCCGGGCGCCTGGAGGGTGAGATCCCGCTCGGCTACTACCGCGTGCGGCGCGAGATCGAGTCGATCGCCGGCTTTCCCGCGGACGCCGCGCAGGCGGTGGTGCACATCGTATTGGCCCACCACGGCAAGCTCGAGCACGGCAGCCCCGTCGTCCCCTGCACGCGCGAGGCCACGTTGGTGCACATGATCGACAACCTGGGTGGGACGCTGGGAAGCTTCGACCGCATCGAGAAGACGCTGGCCGACGGCGAGCGCTGGTCGGGCTTCGACCGGGGCATCTCGGCGTCGGCCTACTTCGCCGCGCGCGAGGGCGACGCGCGCAGCCAAGCCGCCTAGCGCCTGAGCCGCAGCTTTTTCTTCTCGGTTGGGCGGGTTCCTCGGGCGTCGACGGCGGTCACCCGGCCGGGGGGCGACCTACCGCAAATAGCGGCGTGTGCGCATCGGTCCGCTGGCCGCTGCGACGCCTGTCCGTATGCTCGAAGTCCAATGGCCAAGGACACCGAGAAGCTCATCCGCCAGCTGTCGCTGATCTCGTTCCTCATGGCCGAGCGGCGGCCCGTCTCGGCACTGGAGATCAAGCAGGACGTCGAGGGCTACTCGCAGATGAACGAGGAAGCCTTCGCGCGGCGTTTCTACGCCGACCGCGCGGAGCTGGACTCGCTCGGCATCGAGCTGAAGGTGGACAAGCCCTCGGAAGGCTTCTACGAGGCCGAGAACTACTCGCTGCCGCCCGAGAACTTCTACCTGCCGGCCATCGAGTTCACCGACCGCGAGCTGGGCGCGCTGCGCACCGCCCTCTCGCTGCTCGACGGCGAGTTCGCCTACGCCGAGCCGCTGCGCTTGGCCCTCCAGCAGCTCTCCTGGGGCAAGCCCTCACCGCTCAACGCCCCCGAGACCAGCTCGGTCGCCCTGGCGGTCACCGCCAGCCCGGGGGGCCGCGAGCTCTCGCAGCGCCTGTCGAAGATCGAGACCGCGATCTTCCGCCGCAAGACGATCCTCTTCGACTACTACACGATCGGGCGCGACGCCGAGGAAGCACGAAAGGTGAACCCCTACCACCTGCTGTTCCGCGGTGGGCAGTTCTACCTGATCGGCTACGCCCACGAGCGCAAGGACGTGCGCGTCTTTCGCATCTCGCGCATCCGCGGCAAGGTCGGCTACTCGAGCAAGGCCGAGCACGACTTCTCGCGGCCCGAGGACTTCGATCCGCGCATCTACGCCACGCGCACCGACTGGCAGCTCGGGGACACCGTGGGCACGGCGCGCGTGTGGATCTCCGAGCGCATCGACTGGCTGGTGCTGCGCCACTTCGGGCACGCCGGCGTGGTCGAGCACACCGACGACGGCGTGATCTTCTCCGCCCCCTACGGCGACTCGCGCCAGCTGATCTCGTGGGTGCTCGGCCTCGGCGGCCGCGCCCGGGTGCTCGACCCCCCGGAGCTGGCCGAGGAGGCCGAGGAGCGTCTGCGCTCGGTGGTCGATGGACACGAGGAGCCGCCCGAGCTCGCGTCGCCGGTCGAGCGCGACCAGGCGCCGGTGGAAGAGGAGGCCGCCGACCCCCGCGGCGAGGCGAACATCCGCCCCGAGCGCTTCGCGCGCCTGGTCACCCTGGCCGGGCTGCTGATCGAGGCTGCTCGCGCGGGCGAGAAGCTCGACTTGCGCGAGCTGTGCTCGAACCTGCAGCTGAGCGAGACCGAGCTCAAGCAGGACATCGACGTGCTGAACGTCGTGAACTTCGGCGGCGGCTCCTACGTGCTCTACGCCGAGGTGCAGGGCGGAGCCGTGGAGGTCGACCCCGAGCCCTACGGCGACAACTTCGCGCGCCCCGCCCGCCTGCTGCCGCTCGAGGCCAAGGCCCTGGTGGCCGCGATCGACCTCATCGGCGAGCACCTGCCCGAGGGCTCGCTGGCCAGCGCGCGCCAGAAGGTGGTCGACGCGCTGGGCGAGGACCCGGCGGCCGAGGGCCTGCGGATCACCACCGCGCGGGGCGACGACTCCGAGGTGGCGCGCGTGATGAGCGGGGCCATCGCCGCCAATCGCCTGGTCGAGATCGAGTACTACAAGGAGAACGAGGACGAGTTCACCTCGCGCACGATCGAGCCCTACTTCCTGCTCAACGGACAGGAGGGCTGGTACGTGCACTGCCACGACCTCGAGCGCGAGGGGCCCCGCTCCTTCCGCCTCGACCGCATCCGCGAGGCCACCGCGCTGGAGGAGACCTTCGAGCCGCGGGAGGGCATCAAGCCCGACGTGAGCGGTTGGCCCAGCACCGGCGAGGTGCCCGAGTCGCGCCCCGCCCGCGTGTGGATCTCCCCCGAGCGCGCACGCTGGGCGCGGGAGGACCGCCGCGTGGTCGAGGAGCTCGCCGACGGCGCGGTGGTGGTGGAGCTGCAGTTCGCCGGTGGCGAGTGGCTGGCCCGGGAGATCCTCAAGGAAGCGGGCGACGCGGTGGTGCTGGAGCCCGAGGAGGCCCGCCGGGCTGTGCTCGAGGCCGCGAGCGAGCTGGCCGGCGCACGCCACTGAGGGCCGAGCTGAAGACGCTCCTTGAACCGGGCGAGATGGTCGTGAGAGAGGGGCGAGCGAACCTTCAGCGCGGAGCAGAGACAGTCGGCGGTCGGCTTTTCCTAACCGACCGCCGGCTCATATTCGAGTCACACAAGCTCAACGTGCAGAAGGGGCCGACGGTCCTCGGCCTCGACGAGATCGAGAGCGTCGAGAAGGCTTGGACGAAGTTTCTCGGAGTCGTCCCGCTGGCCCCGAACTCGCTGGCCGTCAGGACCCGTGGGGGCAGCGAGCACCGGCTCGTGCTGCCCAGGAGAGCTGACTGGCTCGAGGCGCTGCAGGGCGACGGGCGCGGATAAGGGACTCGGGCCGCCCCGACGGTAAAAGACGTCAAGCGAGTGGGTCGCGCACAGTGATCCCATCGAAGCGCCGGAAGCCTCTGTCGCGCGTGTAGATGGTGTTCACCCCGTGCTCGTGCATCAGCGCGACGAGGTGAGCGTCGGGCACGGCGTTGCCCCGGGTGGCCGCGCCTTCGCCGCCGCGGTACAACGACCAGAAGAGCTGGCCCTCGCCCGCCGCTCGTACGTGCGGTGGCGCCAGCAGATCGGTCACGTTCTCGGTTGCGGCGGCGGGGGTGAGCGGCCGAGGCAAGATCGCCGGGCTCGTGACTATTCGCAGGTAGCCCATGAGCGCGGGCCAGAACAGGTAGAGCAGCTGTGGTCCGGCCACGAGCCCATCGATGAACGAACGCGCCGCCGCCTGGACAGGGTCGTATTCGTTCGACGCGTAGACCAGCAGGTTGACGTCGACGGTGGCGCTCACTCGTCAGCGTCGAGCGCCGCCCATAGGGCGTCCTTGTCCTCCAAGTCCACTCTGTACGGGCCGAGGTCCGCCGAGTTCCACTTGAAGGGTGGCGGCTCGGTGCCCTCCGCCCGCCCGTCGAGCGCTTGCGCCAGGAGCTCCGAGGCCAGCTGGCCCATGCTCTTGCGCTCCCGCGCGCCGCGCTCGCGCAGCTCCTGCAGGACCGAAGGGTCAAGGTCCAGCGTTGTCCTGGGCATGATGTGTGATGTTAGCGTGAGACGCATCAGATGAGCCGCCGCGACGAGATCCGCATGTCAAACGAGGAGGCGGCCGCCTTCCTCGCCGAGCAGAAGACCGTCATCTGCGCGACGCTCGGCCCCAACGGCCGCCCACACCTGATGCCGCTGTGGTACGTCAGTGACGGGCTCGAGCTCAGCGGCTGGACGTTCGCGAAGTCCCAGAAGGCGAAGAACCTGGAGCGCGACCCGCGGGCCACCCTGCAGGTAGAAGACGGCGTGGAGTACCACGAGCTGCGCGGCGTGATGCTCGAGTGCGACGTGCACGTGGAGCGCGACGCCGAGCGCGTGGCCGAGTACGGGGTCGCGCTGGTGAAGCGCTACGCCGGGGGCTCGCCCGAGGCCGAGGAGGCCTTCCGGCAGCAGGCCAAGAAGCGGATCGGGATGCGCTTCACTCCGAGCCGCGTCGTCTCCTGGGACCATTCGAAGCTTGGCGGCGGCGTCTACTGAACTGAAGGGCCTCATTCTCAGCGGCGGCAAGGGCACGCGCCTGCGCCCGCTCACCCACACCTCCGCCAAGCAGCTGGTGCCCGTGGCCAACAAGCCCGTGCTGTTCTACGGCCTGGAGGCGATGGCCGACGCGGGCATCCGGGAGGTGGGCGTGATCGTGGCGCCGGAGACCGGCGACGAGATCCGCGCCGAGGCCGGCGACGGAGAGCGCTTCGGCCTGGAGATCACCTACATCGACCAGGCTCAGCCGCTGGGCCTCGCCCACGCGGTGCTCACCGCCGAGAGCTTCATGGGCGACTCGCCCTTCGTGATGTACCTGGGCGACAACCTCCTGCGCGACGGCATCACCGCGCTGGTGGACACCTTTCGCACCGATGCCCCTGACGCCCTCATCCTGCTCACGCCGGTTCCCGACCCCGAGAACTACGGCGTGGCCCACCTCAACGGAGACGGCGGAGTGGCGCGGCTGGTGGAAAAGCCCCGCCAACCCGAGTCAGACCTGGCGCTGGTGGGCGTCTACATGTTCAACCCCAGCGTGTTCGAGGCCGCCAAGGCGATCAGCCCCTCGTGGCGTGGCGAGCTCGAGATCACCGACGCCATCCAGTGGCTGGTGGACTCCGGGCGGCGCATCGACTCCCACGTGGTGCACGGCTGGTGGAAGGACACCGGGCAGGTGCAGGACATGCTCGAGGCCAACCGCCTGATCCTCGACGATCTGGCCGAGCGCGTGGATGGCGAGCTCGTCGACTCGCGCGTGGAGGGCAGGGTGGTGATCGAGGCCGGCGCGACGCTGACCCGCAGCACGGTGCGCGGCCCGGCCATCATCGGCGCGGGCTCTCAGATCACCGACGCCTACATCGGCCCCTTCACCGCCATCGGCGAGAACGTGTCGATCGACCGGGCCGAGCTCGAGCACTCGATCGTGCTCTCGGGCTCTACGGTGCGCGACCTCGACTACCGCATCGAGGCCAGCCTGATCGGCAAGAACGTGCGCATCGCCCGCGGTCCCACCCTGCCCAAGGCCCACCGCTTCGTGGTGGGCGACAACGCGGAGATACAGATCCTCTGACCCGCCGAGCCCCCGCGCGGGGGACTGTCCATGGTTGACGTAGACGCCGGGTCGTTCCTGGCCATCGTCGCGGTGGCGATGCTCGCTGCCGCCCTTGCAGGCCTCGTGGCCGGGCGCCTCGTCCTGCCGGTGGTGGTGCTCGAGCTGGTGGCGGGGATCGTGATCGGCCCCCAGGTGCTCGAGCTCGCCGAGCCCGACGCCTTCATCGAGTTCTTCTCGAGCCTCGGGCTGGGCATGCTGTTCTTCTTCGCGGGCTACGAGATCGACTTCGAGCGCATCCTTGGCGTGCCGCTGCGCCTCGCGCTGCTCGGCTGGGCCGTCTCGCTGGCGCTGGCCTACGCCCTGGGCGGCCTGCTGGTGGCGACCGGGGTGGTCCTGTCGGCGCTGTTCGTGGGCACGGCGCTCGCCACCACGGCCATCGGCGCGCTGATCCCCATCCTCAGCGACGCCGGCGAGCTGCGCTCGCGCTTTGGCACCTACCTGCTCGCCGCGGGGGCGATCGGCGAGTTCGGCCCCATCGTGCTCACCACGCTGCTCTTCTCCACCCAGAGCGCAAGCTCCAACGCCCTGCTCCTGCTCGCCTTCCTGGCCCTCGCGGTGACCGCGGCGGTCACGGCGGTCCGCGGGGCGGGCGCCGGATCGGACCTGTTCGAGCGCGGCCTGGAGACGAGCGGGCAGCTGCCGGTGCGTGTCGCGGTGCTGGCGGTGTTCGGCCTGGGCGCGCTGGCGGCC
>JALZII010000218.1 GCA_030860365.1 Actinomycetota bacterium | reverse complement strand
GTCGGGCCCGCCGCGCTCGGAGGATCTCCCGCTCGGCGGCGAGGCGCTATGCCCGCACGGCCTCTGGCGCCCGGCGCACGCTGAGGCGCCTGCGCGGATCGCGTCGGCGGCAGCTGGGCTACGTGCTCGGCGTGACCGAGCGCTTGGCGCTCAAGGGGCGGCTCACCTCGTCTCGCATGCCCGCGGTGTTCCTCCTCGTGCGGCGAAACGCCTCGTACTGGGGCTCCGGCGGATTCGCGAGCTCGGGCGCGATGGTCCGCTTTCGCGGCAGCGAGATGCTCTTCCAGCACTACCCGGGCCGGGGGCTGCAGCTCCAGCCGCTGGTGAACTGGAAGCGGGCGAACCTCATGCACGGAGCGTGCGTGCGCAGCGGGCGCTCCTGCAGCCGCAGACGCCTGGCCCGTCTGATCGCAGAGCTCGGCCGCACGGCCTCACGCCGCTCGCCGCGCTTCATCGCCTGGGAGTACTTCTTCTACTTCGGCGGCGGCTCGCCCCCCTGGATGAGCGGCATGGCCCAGGCCACGGCGGTCCAGGCACTGGGACGGGCGGCCAAGCTGCTCGACCGTCCCGACTACCTGGTCACGGCCCGCAAGGCGCTGCCGGCCTTCTCGGCCTCCGCTCCCGGCGGCGTGAGGGCTCGCGGCTTTCGCGGCGGGCCCCACTACCTCCAGTACTCCTTCGACCGGCGCCTGTTCATCATGAACGCCTTCCTCCAGTCGCTGATCGGGCTCTACGACTACGCCAAGATCACCGGCGACACACAGGCGCGCAGCCTTTTCGAGGCAGCGGAGCCCGAGGCCCAGCGCGAGGTGCCGGCCTTCGACGTGGGCGACTGGTCGAAGTACAGCTACCGGGGCCGCGAGTCCGACCGCGAGTACCACGAGCTGCTGCGGGAGTTCCTGGCCTCGACGTGCAGCCGGCTGCGCCGGCCCGTCTACTGCGACTCCGCGCGGCGCTTCCGCGACTACCAGACCGATCCCGCCGTCCTGGACCTCAAGGGCCCGGTCACCGCCACGCAGAACCAGCCCACCCGCATCCGCTTCTTCGTGAACAAGCGCTCGGCCGTGCAGGTCGTCGTCACGCGCGACGGCGACGTGGGCCTGGACCGCACGGCGACCTTCCGCCGTGGCGAGGGCTCGTTCGAGTGGCGCCCGAAGTCCACGGGCACCTACACGATCCGGCTGGCGGCAAAGGAGCTGCGCACCGGGCGCGGGCTGCGCACCCGCGTCGACGGCGCCGCGGAGGTGGGCGCGGGATAGGGTGAGGCACTCTTGTCGCCTCGCACCATCCTCTACACGGGCAAGGGCGGCGTGGGAAAGACGAGCGTCGCCGGGGCCACGGCCCGCCGCTGCGCGGCGGCGGGGCTGAAGACGGTCGTCCTCTCCACCGACCCGGCGCATTCCCTCTCGGACTCGCTCGAGGAGCAGCTGGGCGGAGAGCCCACCGAGGTCGGCGAGAACCTCTGGGGCCAGGAGGTCCAGGCCCAGGAGCAGATGGAGACCCACTGGGAGGCCGTGGGCGGCTGGCTCGGCGAGCTGCTGGCCCAGCGCGGCGTGGACCGCATCTCCGCCGAGGAGCTGACCGTGCCGCCGGGCATGGACGAGCTGTTCTCGCTCCTGCAGATCAAGCGCCACCACGAAGAGGAGCGCTTCGAGTGCGTGATCGTCGACTGCGCGCCCACCGGGGAGACACTTCGCCTCCTTTCCTTCCCCGACGTGGCGAAGTGGTGGCTCGAGAAGGTCTTTCCGTGGGAGCGGCGGCTCATGTCGGCCGCACGACCGCTCGCGCGGGGCCTGCTGGACGTGCCCCTGCCCGACGACGCCGTGTTCGACGACGTGGAGCGCCTGGTCCGCAACCTGGTGGCGATGAACGCCATCCTGCGCGACCGCTCCACCACCTCGGTCCGCCTGGTGATGAACCCCGACCGCATGGTGGTCAAGGAGTCCATGCGCACGTTCACCTACTTGAACCTCTACGGCTACCTGACCGACGCGGTCGTGGTCAACCGCGTTCTGCCCGAGGAGGCCGGCGGGGGGTACTTCGACGCGTGGCGCGAGGCACAGGCCGAGCACATGGCGCTGGTGCGTTCGGCCTTCTCGCCGGTCCCCATCCTGAGCGCCCCCTGGCTCCCGCGCGAGGTCATCGGCCCCGAGTCGCTGGACGAGCTGGGCGAGGTGCTGTTCGGAGCCGACGATCCCTCGGCCGTGCTGCATCAGGAGCTCTCTCAGGAGCTCTCGAGCGCCAACGGCAGCGCCACCCTGCGTCTGGCGCTGCCCTTCGCCGAGCGCGGTGACATCGAGCTCAAGAAGATCGGCCTCGAGGTCATCGTCCGGGTGGGCATGCAGAAGCGAACTGTCATCCTGCCTCCCGCGATGGCGGCCTACGCCGCCACGGGCGCTCGCTTCGAGGAGGGCGCCCTGCAGGTGTTCTTCGCAAGGGGGGACGATGGACAGGACTGAGAGCGAACACCGCGCCCGCGATCCCTGGACGGGCCGGCAGCCGAGCAACGGGGTCGAGGAGCCGGCGCCGCCCTACGAGCCGCCACAGGGGCAGGAGCCGCCGCAGGGGCAGGGACCCCCTCCCCCGGCTGCTGAGGGACGCATGGACTTCTCGCCCTTCTTCGTGCTGCTCGACGCGCTGCGCCGCGCCGTGCCCGGGGAGATGCAGAACCAGTTCACGAAGTTCGTGCGCGAGACGCTCGTGGCCCTGCGCGGGCTGATCGACTGGTATCTCGACCGCCTGGACCGCCCCGATCCCGAGCCGCAGGTCGAGGACATCCCGATCGACTAGCGGGGGCTCAGCCGGTGTTCTGCATGCCCGCTGCGATCCCCGTGACCGTGCTGAGCAGGGCCTCCCGAGCGCCCTCTTCGCCGGCCCGCACACGGTGCAGCAGCTCGACCTGGATGTGCGAGAGGGGATCGATCCAGGGGTTGCGGTGCTCCAGGCGCGCGCGCAGCGACGGTGCGCCGGCGAGCAGCCGGTCTTTCCCCGTGATGGCCAGCAGACTGTCCACCGCGCGACGGTGCTCCTCGACTATGACCGGCCACAGGCGATCCGCCAGCTCGGGGGCCACCAGGTCGCGGTAGCGCTCTGCGACACCGAGGTCGGACTTGAACAGCACCATCTCGAGCATGTCGCAGGCGCTGCGAAAGAACGACCAGTCGCGCCACATGCGCCGGTGCAGGTCGAGG
>JALZII010000206.1 GCA_030860365.1 Actinomycetota bacterium | reverse complement strand
GCGCTGCCCTACGCAGAGGCCTTCGAGGGCGAGGCTCACTCGGTCGGCGAGCCCGAGGAGGCGGCCGGCCTGCTCGACGAGCTGGCAAGGCCCGGTGACCGGGTGCTGATCAAGGGCTCGCGCTCGGTCGGCCTCGAACGGGTCCTCGGCGGCTAGCCAGGTGCGCATGGGCGAGATCCTCATCGCGGGCATGGCCTCGCTGCTCATCTGCATGTTCCTCGGCCCCAAGTTCATCGAGCAGCTGCGCATCCGCGAGTTCGGCCAGCACATCCGCGAGGAGGGCCCCGAGGGCCACCACGGCAAGGCGGGCACGCCCACCATGGGCGGGCTGGTGATCTTCGTGGCCGTCTCGGTCCCGTTCCTGATCCTGAGCGACTACCGGGCCGTGAGCCTCGCCGTCTTCGGCACCGCGGTGGCCAGTGGGGCGCTGGGCTTCGCCGACGACTTCGTCAAGCTGAGAAAGAAGCGCTCGCTCGGGGTTTCCGCTCGCACGAAGCTGGTCGTCCAGGCGGCGACCGCGCTCGGGCTGTGGCTGATGGCCACGCAGTACGTGGGCCTCGAGGACACCCTGCGCCTGAGGGTGGTCGACGCCTCCATCGACCTCGGGCTGCTCTATCCGGTGTTCATCTTCCTCGTGCTGGCGGGAGCCACGAACGGGGTCAACCTCACCGACGGCCTCGACGGCCTGGCCGCGGGCTGCGCGGCCATCGTCCTGCTGGCCTTCACCGCGATGACCTTCATCACCGCCGGCCAGGAGGACCTGGCGCTGCTGTGCGCGTGCCTGGTGGGCGCCTGCGTGGGCTTCCTGTGGTTCAACTCGTTTCCCGCCGCGGTGTTCATGGGGGACACCGGAGCGCTGGGGCTGGGCGGGGCCATCGCGGCGTTGGCCGTGATGACCAAGACCGAGGTCCTGCTGCTGATCATCGGCGGCATCTTCGTGATCGAGGCGCTGTCGGTGGCCATCCAGGTCTTCTCCTTCCAGCGCTTTCGCAAGCGGGTGTTCCTGATGGCGCCGATCCACCACCACTTCGAGCTGCTGGCCTGGTCGGAGACGAAGATCATCCTGCGCTTCTGGATCGTGGCTGCCATCTGCAGCGCCATCGGATTCACGCTGTTCCAGCAGTCATCGTGAGGCCGCCGCTTCCGCCGGGTCCCTACCTCGTCGTCGGCCTCGCCCGTTCGGGTCGCGCCGCCGCGGCGATGCTCCGCGAGCACGGCGAGACCATCGGCTGCGACACGGGCTCCGCCGAGCCCGTCGAGGGGGTCGAGACCCACGCCGCCAGCGACGGGACGGAGCTGCTCGACCGCGTGGCCACGGTGGTCAAGAGCCCGGGAGTGCCGCGCGAGGCGCCGGTGGTGGCCGGGGCGCTCGAGCGCGGCCTCGAGGTGCACGGCGAGCTCGAGCTGGCCTGGCGGCTGCTGGGCAACCGCTTCGTGGCGGTCACCGGCACCAACGGCAAGACCACGACGGTCTCGCTGCTCGGCGCGATGTACGAGGCAGCCGACGAGCCGGTCGCCGTGGCCGGCAACGTGGGCACGCCCCTGGGCTCGCTCGTGGGCGAGGTCGGCCCCGCCGCGACCGTGGTCTGCGAGGCCTCCAGCTTCCAGCTCGAGGACAGCTCGACCTTCGCACCCGAATGCGCGGTGCTGCTGAACCTCGAGCCCGACCACCTGGACCGCCACGGCAGCTTCGAGCGCTACCGCGAGGCCAAGCTGAGGGCGTTCGCCAACCAGGGCCCGGACGACCTGGCGGTGGTCCCGCCCGGCGTAGGGGTCCCCGGACGGGCGCGACGCATCGGCTTCGCCGACGACATCGGCCCTGAGGACCTGCGCCTGCGTGGCGAGCACAACCTCGAGAACGCCCGCGCCGCCACGGCGGCGGCGGTGGGCATGGGTGTCGACCCGGAGGGGGTGCGCGTCGCCCTGCGCGAGTTCGCCGGCGTGCCCCACCGCCTGGAGGAGGTGGGCCGCGTGAGCGGAGTGCGCTACGTCAACGACTCCAAGGCCACCAACGTGGCCTCGGCGGTGCGCGGCCTCACCGCCTTCCCCGGCGGGGTGCACGCCATCCTCGGCGGCAGCCTGAAGGGCGGCGGCTTTCGCGGCCTGCGAGAGGCGGCCGGCCGCTGCCGGGCGCTGTACCTGATCGGGCAGGCCGAGGACGAGCTGGCCGCCGACCTCGAGGGGGCCGCGTCGCTGCACCGCTGCGGCGACCTGGCCACGGCGGTGGACGCCGCGGCGCGGGCGGCCGACCCCGGCGACGTGGTGCTGCTCTCGCCCGCGTGCGCGTCCTATGACCAGTACGCCGACTACGAGGAGCGCGGCGCCCACTTTCGCCGGCTGGTGGCCCAACGAGGATGAGTCCGGCCGCGCGCGTAGAAAGAGGCCCGGATGGCCCGGGCTGCAGCCAAGAGCCGCTCTGCCAAGCGGCCCGTCGAGTACTCGATCCTGCTCACGGCGACGATGTGCCTGCTCGCCGCGGGGGCGGTGATGGTCTACTCGGCCAGCTCGGCCGAGTCGCTGCTTCAGGGCCCGGGCGACCCCTCCTTCTACCTCAAGCGCTATCTCGTGTTCGGGCTGATCGGCCTCGCGCTGCTGCACTTCCTCGCCCGGCGGGGGATGGACCTGGCGCGGCGCTTCACCGGGGTGCTCCTGGGCGCCTCCTTCCTCCTCTGCCTCGCCGTGATGGTGCCCGGCGTGGGCGTGACCGTGAATGGCGCCACCCGCTGGCTGGGGGCGGGGCCGCTGCAGTTCCAGCCCTCCGAGCTGCTGAAGGTCGCACTGGTCCTCTACGCCGCCCACCTGCTGGCCGCGCGGCCGTGGACTGTGAAGACCGTCAGGGGCCTGCTTCGCCCGCTGCTGGCGGTGGTGGGCGTCGCCTGCGCGCTGCTGCTCAAGCAGCCCGACATGGGCACCGCGATGGTCATCTGCTTCGCGACGGGCGCGCTGCTCATCGCGGCGGGCACGCCGATCCGCAACCTGGCCCTGATCGCCGGCGCGCTCGCGACCGCGGCGGTTCTGCTGGCAGTCGCCGAGCCATACCGTCGCGAGCGGCTGACCAGCTTCATCGACCCCTTCTCCGACGCCGGCGACAGCGGCTTTCAGGCTGTCCAGGCACTGACGGCGATCGGCTCGGGCGGCTTCTTCGGCGTCGGGTTGGGCGAGTCGGTGCAGAAGATCTTCTACCTGCCCGAGGCCCACACCGACATGATCCTCGCCATCATCGGCGAGGAGGTCGGCCTCCTGGGGATCTTCGGGCTGGTGGCCCTCTACGGGATGATCGGCTACGCCGGGCTGCGGACGGCCAAGCTGGCCCGCGACCGCTACGCGAAGCTGCTGGCCGCGGGCATCACCTCGCTCATCCTCTGCCAGGCCACGCTGAACTTCTTCGCGGTGCTCGGAATGATGCCGCTCACGGGTGTCCCGCTCCCCTTCATCTCCTACGGAAGCACGAACCTGATCGTGTTGCTGGCGGCGATGGGGATCCTGCTCAACGTCGCGGCCACCGGAGGCCGTGTCGGGAGCGCTCGCAGGCGCCCCGCGCTGCGCGCCATCGAGGGAGGACGCGATGCCAAGGGTCGTGATAGCCGCGGGCGGGACGGCGGGGCACGTCGTGCCGGCACTCGCGGTCGCCGACGCGCTGCGCAGTAGGGGCGCTGAGGTCGACTTCGTGGGCGGCG
>JALZII010000202.1 GCA_030860365.1 Actinomycetota bacterium | reverse complement strand
AGCTCGCCGCGGCAGAACTTCTCGAAGCCGTCGCCGGTGCCCGCGCCGCCGACTGTGATGCGGACGTCGGGGTTCTCCTCCTGGAAGAGCTCCAACGCCGCCTGGGCGAAGGGCTGCACCGTGCTGGATCCGTCGATGGCGACGGTGCCCTTGAGGTTTCCGCCGCCGCCTCCCCCGCCGCCGCCCTTCTCTTCGTCTTCGCCGCACGCCGCGGCGCCGAGGGCGAGGAGGGCGCAGATGGCAATAGTGAGCCACCTCGTCATAGATCTGCTCCTTGTTCGTTCACGGTTTGGGTCCGGTGCTCGCCCGAGATCGATCGGTCCGGTATTCGCCCGATCAACGATCAGGCTGCGTTCCTCCCGGGACGCTCGGGCTGCGCTCCTCCCCTTGGCCGCGAGGCTGTCAGCGGGTATGCGCCAGTCTGTTATCGAGGTGTCGCGAACCTGTGAAAAAGAAGTGAAGGAGCCCGCGCGTCACGGCTCGGGCTCGAGCCGGTAGCCGAAGCCGAAGTGCGTGTGGATCAGCGCCACTTCGGGCACGGCCTCGGCCAGCTTATGGCGCAGCTTGGCCACGTAGACGTCGACCGAGCGGTCGGACTTGCGAAAGGGCTCGTCCCACACGACCCGGTAGAGCTCCTCGCGCGAGACGATCCGCCCCTGGCGCTCCACGAGGGCCGTCAGCAGCGAGAGCTCGCGGACGGTGAGCGCGAGCCGCCTTCCCCGGGCCTGGGCCACGAACTGTTCGGGCCAGACCTCCACCGGCCCCGCTTGCAGGACGCGTTCGCCTCCCTCCTGCGGCTCTCTCGTCGCGGCCTCCACCGGCGGCCAAGATGCCAAGCAGGGGCCGGTCTTCCGTTACATGCGTGTTTTTCGCCTGTGAAGAACCTGTAAAACCGGGATTCTGTGGGGTTTGCGGCGTACACTCCGCGAGGCGAGGCCCGTGAACGCGTCCGACCAGGGAAACCTCCGCATCGCGATCCTCGACTCCGATTCGGGCTTCGTGCGCGTGCTCGTGAACCGCGCCGAGGGCTTGGGCTGCCAGTACCGCCGGCTCGAGTCCCCCCCGCGGGTCGAGGAGTTCGTGGCCATGCGCGTCAACGCCCTGGTGGTGGATCTCGCGCTGCTCGGCCCCGGCGCCTGGGACTACCTCGAGCGCGTGGCCGCCGCCGTGCCGACCATGGGCCTGGTGGTCTGCACCGGGCGCTCCAGCGTGGGCCAGCGGGTGCGCGGGCTGCGCGCGGGCGCCGACGACTGGGTGACCAAGCCCGCCCACCCCGAGGAGGTGCTGGCCCGCGTGGAGGCTGTGGTGCGCCGCCGCAAGCGCGCCGCGCCTGCAGTTCAGGCCGGTCCGCTCGCCGCGGGGGACCTGGAGGTGCGCTCGGATCAGTTCCAGGCCTTTGCCCTGGGCCGCAGCGCGGAGCTGACCCGCCGCGAGTTCGAGGTGCTGCAGCTGCTGGCCGAGGCACGCGGCCGGGTGCTGCAGCGAGAGGAGATCTACCAGGCGGTCTGGGGCTACGCGATGGCCCACGGCGACCGCTCGGTAGACGTCTTCGTGCGGAAGGTGCGCCAGAAGCTCGAGGTCGTCTCGCCGCAGTGGTCCTACATCCACACCCACTTCGGCGTGGGCTATCGCTTCGAGGCTGAGGACGGTCCGCAGGCCCGTCCCGTCGAGGAGCCGCTGGTGGCGGCGCCTCCCGAGCACGTGCCGCTCTAGGCCGTAACGGGGATGCGCCCCGCCATGCCGTGCGCCAGCAGCAGGCGCGGCCCCGAGTAGGCGAGGCGCTTGGCCACCTCGGGCCCGGCAGGGCTCGCTGCCAGCTTGCACTCGGCAGCGAGCAGGGCCGGCGGCCGGGTCGGGCCGTGGGCATCGGAGGCAACCGCCGTGGCCAGGCCCTGCTCGGCCAGCAACAGCCCCGCCCTGCGGGCCTCGAAGCCGTGCTCGCCGGTCAGCGACAGCGCGTTGACCTGGGCGAGCGAGCCGGCCGCCAGCTCGCGCCGCAGGCCGCTCGCGCCGTCGACCGCGGCATCGGCGCTTCGCTCAGGGTGGGCTATCAACACGCCGAAGCCGCGGTCGCGCAGCTCGGCCGTGGCCGCGTGGAAGTCCTCGCCGATGGCCTCGAAGGGAGCCTCGACCAGGAGCCAGCGCGCCCCGGCCGGGCCCTGGGCGAGCAGCTCGAGCTCCGGCTGCCCCAGGCGCCCCACCATCGTGTGGCCCATCTCGCCGCCGCAGAGGACGGTCAGCGGCACCCCTTCGGTCGCCAGGGCTGCTCGCAGCTCGGCCACGCGCCCGGGCAGCTCCCAGACGTCGTCCACGAAGTCGGGACGCACGTGCGGCGTGGCCACCACCGTCCCGGTTCCCTGCTCGACAGCCAAGCGCGCCAGCTCCAAGCTGTCGGCCATGGTGGCCGGACCGTCGTCGACGGCGGGCAGCAGGTGGAAGTGCAGCTCCACCGCCGGGCGGCGCCCATCGTGGGATGTCGCCCTCATAGTCTGAGTTTCGGCCCTTTTGCAGGGATTCTCGTTGTTTTCCTGTGACCGGTCTGTGGCCTGGCTGTGAAGGGGAGCGGGTTGCCATACTCGTCCGCGATGCGCTCGACGCCGGTTCTGCGCGCGGCCGCCCTGGTCCTAACGGCCGCACTGGCTCTCCACGAGCTGCGCTACCTCATCGCCGGGCGCCCCGCGCAGGAGGCCTTCGGGTCCGGCCACGGCTATCTGCCGCTGGTCGGTGTCGGTGCCTCGCTCCTGCTCGGTGTCGCCGTGGCGAAGCTGGTGAGCACGCTCGCTCACGCCCGGCGGACGGGCCGGGCCGACGAACGGACGACCACCCTCGCACGCACGTGGATGCTGGCAACGGGCGCCCTGCTTGCCCTCCACTTCGGCCAGGAGCTGCTCGAGGCGGCCGTCACCGGGCGCGGCGCGGTGTCGCTCGACGGCGGCAGTGCTTCGCTCGTCGCACTGCTCGCCGCTCTGCTGGGCGGGCTGGTGGCGCTCGGGCTGCGCGGCGCTTGCCGCGCCGTGGTGGCCGCCGCCCACACCGCCCGAGCC
>JALZII010000178.1 GCA_030860365.1 Actinomycetota bacterium | reverse complement strand
CCTCCAGAGTTAGATCTCCCGCGACTTTACTCCCCCACACAGGCCCGCACGCCCGCTCGCGGCGCTGAGCCCGTGAGCCCGACCTGTCCTTGCGGCGAAGGCAGAAAAGTTCCCTTCTTGACCGTTCCGGTGCCCTGCCTCGGACTGCTGCGACTATGCGCTGCATCCGGTTATGCGCTGCTGCCGCTCCTGCTAGCGCTTTTTCCCTGCTCAGCGTGCGTTAGGGCGTTAGGGCGATGAGCTTCAGCACATAATCGTCCTCGTTGGGCGAAGGCTTCCCGTCATCGGTTTCGTCGATTGACGGGAGGCGTTAATGGCTTCACGGTTGTGGGTGCCGGTGGCCTCAGGGCCGCTGGCGCGGTATGCAGCGGGCTATGGGTCGTGGTTGGCGGCGCGTGGGTATTCGCGCTGGACGGTCGCTCATCGGTTGTGGCAACTCGACTTGCTCAGCCGGTGGCTTGAGCGCGGTGCGTTGTCGTCTGGCGAGCTGACGCCCGAGCGCGTGGAGTCGTTCTTGGCGGCGCGTCGGGCGGCGGGCTACTCAACGTGGTCGTCGGTCAGGAGCACGGCGCTGCCGCTGGAGTATCTGCGCGAGCTAGGCGTCGTGCCGGTTACGCCGGTGGGGGCGGTGGTGGACGATCCGCTGGAGCGGCTGCTGGCTGATTTCGCCCGGTATCTGTTGGCGGAGCGCGGGCTGACCGAGCACACGGTGTTCGCTCGCTATGTGCCCGCGGCGCGGTTGTTTTTGACGAGCCGAGCCGGGCTGGACGTGTCCGGGCTTGAGCGGCTGACCGGTGCGGATGTGAGCCTGTTCATGGCGGCCGAGTGTCCGCAGCGCAGCGTGTCGGCGGCGCGGGATCTGATGGGCGGGCTGCGGTCGTTGTTGCGGTACCTGTACCTGACTGGCGCGGTCCCGAACCCGCTTGTGTGGGCGGTGCCGGCGATCGCGGATCTGCGGGACACCTCGCTGCCGCGCGGACTGGAGCCGTCGGTGGTGAAGCGACTGCTGGCCAGCTGTGATCGGCGGCGGACGGTCGGCCGACGCGACTACGCGATCCTGCTGTTGCTGCTCAGGTTGGGATTGCGCGCCGGTGAGGTCGCGGCGATCACGCTTGATGACGTCGACTGGCGCGCGGGCGAGCTACTCGTTCGCAACGGCAAGGGCCGCCGCCAGGAGCGGCTGCCGGTGCCCGCCGATGTCGGCGAGGCGCTCGTCTCCTATCTGCGCCGCCGCCCGCGGATCGAGGACCGCGCGTTGTTCTTGCGGGCGGTCGCCCCGGCGGGCGCGATCCGCGGAAGCGCCGTCTCTGGGGTCGTGCGCTCGGCGTGCAAGCGGGCGGGGGTGCCGTCGGTCGGCTCGCATCCGCTGCGGCACACCGCCGCGACCGAGATGCTCAAGGCGGGCGCGTCGCTTGTGGAGATCGGCGAGGTGCTGCGCCATCAGCAGCAGCGCACGACCGCGCGCTATGCGACGGTCGATCGCAAGAAGCTCAGGGCGCTGGCGCGGCCGTGGCCGGGAGGCGGTGCGGCATGATCGGGCTGCGTCAGGCGCTTGAGGACTACCTGCGGATCCGTCGCCAGCTCGGGTTCAAGCTGAGGAGCGACCAGCAGCTGCTCGAGCAGTTCGTCGCCTTCCTGGAGCAGGCCGGGGCCGAGCGGATCACCAGCGAGCTGGCGGTGACATGGGCACGGTCGCCGGTCGATGCACACCCGCACCGCTGGAGCCAGCGGCTCTCGATCGTGCGCTGTTTCGCGCGGTATCTGGCGACGCTCGACCCCGCCAGCGAGATCCCCTCCAGCGAGCTGCTGCGCGCCCGCCGCCCGAGGCTGGCGCCATACATCTACTCGCCCGCCGAGATCACCGCGCTGATCGACGCGGCCGGGCAGTTGACGCCGCCGTTGCGCGCCGCCAGCTCCCGGACGGTGATCGGGCTGATGGCCACGACCGGCCTGCGGCTCGGCGAGGCGCTCGGTCTCGACCGCCAAGACGTCGATCTCACCGATGGCGCGCTGCACGTCCGCGCCCGGCAGACCAAGCAGCGCGAGGTGCCGCTGCACCCCACCGCGACCGCAGCTCTGCGCGCCTACGCGTGCCAGCGCAACCGCTGCTGGTCGCAGCCGCACTCGCCGGCGTTCTTCCTCAACCCCAAGGGAGACCGGCTCGCCAAGGCGGAGTTCAACCACCAGTTCGCACAGCTGATCGGGCAGATCGGACTCGAAGGAGCCGGCGAGCGGGTCCGCCCAAGACCGCACGACCTCAGGCACACGATGGCGGTCCGCACGCTGCTGGACTGGATTCAGGCGGGCGAGGACGTCGATCGGCGGATGCCCGAGCTCTCCACCTTCCTCGGCCACCTCCAGCCCGAGTCGACGTACTGTTATTTGCAGGCGGTACCGGAGCTGATGGCGCTGATCGCCGCGCGACTCGAGCGGCTGCCGGAGGTGCTGCGATGACGCTGCTGGCACCCACACTGCAGGCCTATTTCACCGAACGGATGATCACCCAGCGCGACTCCAGCCCACAGACGATCGCCGCCTACCGCGACACGTTCAGGCTGCTGCTCACGTTCGCTTCGCAGCGAACCGGCAAGCAGCCCTGCGAGCTGGACATCGACGATCTCGACGCTGAGCTGATCGGCGCGTTTCTCAACCACCTCGAGCAGGACCGCGGCAACAGCGCCAGGACGCGAAACGCCAGGCTCGCGGCGATCCACTCGCTCTACAAGTACGCCGCGCTTCGACACCCCGAGCACCTTCACACGATCGGGCGGGTGATCGCAATCCCCTTCAAACGCCACGAACGAGGCGGCCTCACCTACCTCAACCTCGACGAGGTCAAGACACTGCTCGCCGCCCCCGACACCAGCACCTGGCTCGGGCGCCGCGACCACGCGCTGCTGCTGCTCGCGGTCCTGACCGGCGTGCGCGTCACCGAGCTCGTCACGCTCAAGATCGCTGACGTGCACCTGGGCACCGGGGCGCACATCAAAATCGAAGGCAAAGGCCGCAAACGGCGCGCCACGACCCTGACCCCCGAGACCGTCGCGGTCCTGCGCCAGTGGCTCAAAGAACGCCAAGGCCAGCCGCAGGAGCCGCTATTCCCCACAAGGCAAGGACAGCCGCTGACCCGCTCCGGCATACGCCAGCTGCTCGCAAAGCACAGCGGCACAGCGGCCGTCAACTGCCCGTCGCTGAACAACAAACCGGTCAGCCCGCACACGCTGCGACACACCAACGCGATGCTGCTCCGAGCCGGCAACGTCGACATCGCGACGATCGCGCTGTGGCTCGGCCACGAGAGCATCAAGACCACCTACATCTACCAGCACGCTGACCCCGCCCTCAAACAACAAGCGGTCGACAGGATCGCGCCGCTGGGCGCCAAGCCCGGGAGATACCGGCCATCCGACGCGCTCCTCGCGTTCCTGGAGGGGCTCTGATTATGTGCTGCGACTGACCACCGAACATCGTACTGAGCAGGGACAACGCACCTCAGGAGCGGACGCGCAGCGCATAACCGGATGCAGCGCATAGTCGCAGTTATCACCGCGGGTAGGTAATGGGTCCTGTGTGTGTCATGCTGCGGCGTAGGTGACGTGCTCGCCGTCGAAGTAGGCGGCGACGAGGACGGGGCGACGCTGGACAGAGCGCAGAAACGCGCGCATTGCGGCCTTGAGGGTGGGGCGGTCGGTGGGGCGGTCGGTGCTGGCCCGCAGGTGGCGCTTGAGGTCTTGGTTGAGGTTCTCGTCGGGGTTGAGCTCGGGGCTGTAGGCGGGCAGGAAGACGAGCTCGAGCTTGTCGGCGCGACCGTCGCGGGCGAGCCAGGAGCGGACCTTCTTGGCGTGGTGGGTGGAGTGGTTATCGACGACGAGGTAGACCTTGCGGCCCTCGTAGGAGGCGATCAGGCGACGCAGAAAGTCGATGAATACGTCGGCCGTGAAGCGGCCCTCGAAGACGCGGAAGCTCATCTGGCCGCCGTTGGCGATCGCGCTGATCAGGTTCGCGCCGGCCTTGCGTCCGGCGATCCGAGCGACGGCGCGCTGGCCCTTGAGCGCGTAGCCGGCCTGAGGCACAAGGTCGTGCATGCGGATGCCCGATTCGTCGCCCCAGAGGATCAGCGCGCCCTCGGCCTTGGCCCGGCGCTCGAGCGCCGGGTAGACCTCGTCAAGCCACGCCTGGACGACGACGGGATCCTGCTCGAGCGCGCGCTTGGAGGGCTTCTTGAGCGTAAACCCCCACGCACGCAAATAGCGCCCCACGGTCGAGACCTCGAGCTTCACTCCCGCCTGCTGCTCGATCAGCGCCTGGACCGCCGAACGCGTCCACAACAGCCCCGGGATCCGCAGCTGATCGGGGCAGTGACCCACGATCAAAGCGGCGATCTTCGACTGCATCGCCGCGCTCAACGCCTGCTGCTCACCACGCCGCCGGCCGCGGCGCTGCTTGACCAGCGCCGCCCATCCGCCGCGGCGATAGCGCTTCATCCAGCGGCGCACAACGCGCTCGTCGACACCGAGCGCGTCGGCGACCGCGACCTGGCTCCAGCCCTGCTCGACGACCAGCTTGACGCCGCGAACCCGCAGCGCCTCCTGCGCGTCCTGCGACAGCGAGCGAGCATCAGACTCGGCCACCCGCCGATCCTACACTATCAGGACCCATTTGTCACTCGTGGTGATATGGGCCGCTACCCGCTACGACGAGTTCGCGGGCGGTCCCGTCGGCAGTGTCGTTCGCCGATCCGCTGCCGTCGCACTCGCGGCAGAAGACGCGGCAACGGCGGCGGGTCATGGTGGTGCAGGAGGCGCAGTTGTTCCTCAACCGCGTTCGCGCAGGACTTGTGCGGCTAGCATGCCCGAGATGCCGCAGCATCTACACCGGCTTTTCCGACGTGGCCGACGACAGGGTGATGAGTGCCACCAACACGGCTCCGATGCTCGTGGTCCAAGCGCAAGCCCGGGCCTCTGCCGGCGCGCTGTCAGAGGTCGGCGGAGGTCGGCCGGGCCCAGGTGGGCATGCGGTAGCCTTACGAGACCCCACACGGCCGACCGAGATCTGGACGCAACAGCAGCTAAGCAACAAGTCGGTAGGGCTGCGGTCGGGTGTGCCGGACTTATCGGCATACATCTGACGAGTCCTCTCTTGCGACGGCGTCGAGCTGTCGGTGTCAACCGTTTCTACAAAGCTGGCGCCGCGTGCACCCCGCCCGCCAGGCCATAGCCAGCTGGGTCGGCGTCGGTGGAACGACAGGCCTGACGTGATCAGTCTTCATTCCCTCGATTTCGGACCGCTTAACTGCTCCCTCGACCGCGTCCTGGGGGACTACTACCAGGATTTTTTACCCGCGATCGATTTAGTGGAGTCCGGCTATCATGGCGGGTTGGATGACGAGGGCGTGCCACTGGTGCGTTACCGGAACCAGGGCACCTACTACAATGCGGTCATCCCGGCTCAGTACGCCCTTGCCAACATGATCGCCCTGCGCCGAGGGGACCACGCTCGGGCTGATCGCGTCCGGGTCCAGCTGAACTGGCTCGTGGCGGAGCAGGAGGCGACCGGGGAGCTTGCGGGATGCTGGCTGATGAATTACGACAACCCGAAGTACCCGTGGCTGCAGGCGCCTTGGACGTCAGCGATGGCGTCGGGCAACGCGATCTCCGCCTTGCTGCGGGGCTGGGAGCTCTTCGGCGACGAACGCTACCGGGTGGCGGCCGACGCCGCCTACGCAGCGCTGCACGTCGCCCGGACGAGCATGGTGCTGTGCCAGGAGAACGGCGAAGAACTCTGGTACGAGGAGTATCCGGCCGAGCCGCCGCTGCGCGTTCTGAACGGCCACGTCTATGCCCTATTGGGCGTCGTCGACCATGCTCGTGTCACGGGCGAGCCCGAGGCCGAGGCCCGCTGGAGACGTGCGGCTGCCACGCTGCTCTCCCACCTCGACGAGTTCGACCTCGGCTACTGGTCCGCGTACGACC
>JALZII010000244.1 GCA_030860365.1 Actinomycetota bacterium | reverse complement strand
GGATCGCGAGCGTGGCGAGCGCCGCGAAGCGGGATGAGAGCAATGAGAACCAAAGCCAGCGCCAACGTGAGCGCTTCTAGGAGGGCACCGGGGGGAACCGCCCGAGGATCCACTCCGGCCCGGCGAGGTCGCGCGTGTACGGGCGCCCGCTCAGGGTGAGGTACTCGCCGGTCCGCGCGCTCACCGGCAGGTTGCGCTCGATCGGGTAGTACTCGTTGTGCTGCTCGATGAGCGTGTTCACCTCGTCGAAGCTCCAGCGCTGCGCCAGAGCCCGCCAGCGGCGCTCGAACTCCGCGGCGTCGCCCGCGCACTCCTCCTGCAGCTGGGCGTAGTGGCGCCCGAGGCGCAGCGCGTGCTGGCGCAGCTCGGCGTCGATGTCGCGCAGGCGCTGCATGAAGCGGGGCATGACCGCGCCGCGGATGTAGCGCTCCACCGCGTCGGGGTTGACCACCGTGTGCCTGCGGGGCATCGGACCTCAGGTTATTCAGCGCGGCCTGAGCGCCAGCACCGGAATCGTGCGTCCACGCGCCAGGCCCTCGTAGAGCCCGTAGCCCGCGTAGAGGCGCTTGGAGAGGGCGAAGAGGCGGTCGCGCTCCTCGCCGTCGGCTTCTCGCGCGACATACGGGCGCGTGGCGCCCTTCGCCGACAGCTCCACCTCCGGGTGGGACTTGACGTTCAGGTACCACGCCGGGTGCGTGGGGCGGCCGAAGCTCGAGGCGGTGAGGATCACCTCGTCGCCCTGAGTGAAGTAGACGAGTGGGACAGTCCGCGGCGTGCCGGTCCTTCGGCCGGGCACGGTCATCAGCACCAGTGGGAAGAAGGAGGTGGTGGCCACGCGCCCGCGCGTCAGCCGCAGCAGCCCCGGGTCCACGCGCGAGCCGACCTCGATGCCGAACCAGCGCCCGGCTCTGGTCATCCCCAGGTTGTGCATCGCCTTGGTAAAGCTCCCCGGCGGGTGGGTGGGGTCGACCGGCGGGATGCCCTGCACGAGCAGCGACCATACTGGCCCTCGATGGCCTCGCTGAGCGACGTCAGCGAGCTCGCCCTCTCCCTGCCGGCGACGATCGAGAAGCCTTCGTACGGCACGCCCGGCTTCCGCGTCAAGGACCGGTTGTTCGCACGCATGCGCGAGGAGCCCGGCGCGCTGGCGATCTGGTGCGCCGACCTCGACGAGAAGGAGTGCGCCACTCGAGCTGAGCTGCTTCGGGCTCTCTCCGCGCCCGGCAGGCATTTGCTCCTCGGGGCGGCGGTACGGTGCCTCCCTGATGGCTGAGCGCGATTTCGACGTGGTCGTCTTCGGGGCCACCAGCGTCACGGGTCGCCGGGTGTGCGCATATCTGGCCCAGCGCGCCGAGCAGAGTGGCGTGCGCTGGGCCCCCGCCGCGCGCGACGCCCGAAAGGTGCAGAGCGTGCTCGGCGACTGCGGGCTGAGCCCGCCGGAGACCATCGTGGCCGACGTGAGCGACGCGGCTTCGCTGTCTGCGATGGCCTCGCGTGCGCGCGTGGTCTTGAACCTGGTGGGCCCCTACACCCACTACGGCCGGCCGGTGATAGACGCGTGCGTGGCGGGAGGCGCGCACTACGTGGACCTCACCGGCGAGATCCCGTTCGTCCGGCGCATGATCGATCAGTTCGACTCGGCCGCGGCGAAAGCCGGGGTCAAGGTGGTGCAGGTGAGCGGCTTCGAGGCCCTGCCGGCGGACTTGGCTGTGCTGCTTGCCGCCGAAGCCGTGCGCGCGCGCCACGGTGAGGCGCTGGAGCAGGCGGACCTCGAGCTCGAGGTGCGCGGACTGCCCTGGCCTCCGCGTGCCTCCGACCTCGTGTCCGGGGGCACGCTGCAGAGCATGGCCGCCATCGCCGCCGGCGACGACCAGTACGACTTCAAGGACCCTGCCTGCCTGATCACCGACTCCGATGCGGCGGAGCGGGTGCGGCGCGCGAGCCCTATCTCGGTGATGCCGCGGCGGGGCGTCGACGGCTCGGTCCTGGCCCCGATGCAGCCGGCCGCGTTCATCACCCCTGCGGTGATCCACCGTTCCGCCGCGCTGCGAGGGGACGCACCGCTGCGCTACCGCGAGGGAGTCCGCATCCCCGGGCCCCCCGCCACCCTGCCTCTGCGCCTGGCGGCCGCCGGGGCCGTCTCGGGCAGCCAGGCGGCGATCGCCGGCGTGGCCTCCGCTCCCGCGCAGCTGCGGCGCCGCCTCTCGGACGGCCTGGCTTCGGTGTTTCCCTCGTCGGGCTTCGGCCCTGCTGCCGAGCGCCTCGAGGGCTGGGACTGGCAGATGATCGTGTCCGGCCGGGCCGGGGCGGGACGCGAAGCGCGGGTGACCGTGACCGGCGAGGGCCACCCCGGCTACCTGGCGACGGCGAGGATGCTCGGCGAGGCCGGGCTGATGCTCGCCGAGCCCGGCGCCACGCCCGACCGCACGGGCTGTCTGACTCCCGCCGCCGCGCTGGGCACCGAGCAGATCGAGCGATTTGGCCAGGCTCGGCTTGGCTTCGCCGTCTCGGCATAGTGGCTTCGGCTGAGGAGGTTCTCTCCACGCGGGCATTGGGACGGGCCACGCTGGCGCGCCAGCTGCTGCTCGAACGCCACGAGCTGCCCGCCCCCGAGGCGATCGGACGGCTCGCGGGCATGCAGGCCCAGGAGCCCGGACCGCCCTACCTGGGGCTGTGGTCGCGCCTGGAGGCCTTCGGCGAAGCCGAGCTGGCGGGGGCGATCGAGAGCAGGGAGGTCGTGCGGGCCACGCTCATGCGCGGAACGCTGCATCTGCTGCCCTCGAAGGACTTCCTGCGCCTTCGCTCGGCCATCGCGCCCGCCGTCGGAGAGGGCATGCTGCGGGTGCTGGGCAAGCGAGCCGAGGGCCTCGACGTGGCGGAGCTGGTCGAGCAGGACCGCTCGCTGTTCGACGAGTCCGGCGCGCTGAGCGCCAAGCAGCTTCGCGACGCGCTGGCCGAGCGCCACCCCGAGGCCGACGTCCGCGCCCTCGCGGCGGTGGTCCGCACCCACATCCCGCTCGTGCGCGTGCCCGACGGCGGGCGCTGGGGCTTCACGCCGAAGGCCCCCTTCACCGATGCCGAGCGCTGGCTGGGCAAGCCGCTTCGCAGCAGCGCGGATCGGCCCGAGTTGGTGCGCCGCTACCTGGGCGCCTTCGGCCCCGCCACCGCCCGCGACGCGGAGGCTTGGGCCGGCGTGGGCGGGCTCGGTGAGGTGTTCGAGGGACTGCGGTCAGAGCTCATGGCCTTGCGCGACGAGCAGGGCCGCGAGCTGTTCGACCTGCCTGGAGCGCCGCGCCCTTCCGAGGACGCCGAGGCACCCGTGCGGCTGCTTCCCGAGTTCGACAACCTCGTGCTCGCCCACGCCGATCGCTCCCGCGTGATCGCCGACCGCCACCGTGCGAACCTCACCACGAAGAACCTGCGCGTGCGGGCGACGGTGCTGGTGGACGGCACGGTCGCAGCCCTCTGGCGGATGGAGAAGAAGGCCACGATGGTCATCGAGCCGCTGCGCAGGCTGAAGGCCGGCGAGCGGAAGGCGATCGAAGCCGAAGCCGAGGGGCTGGCTAGATTCGCCGAGCCCGGAGCGAAGAGGCGCGCCGTGCGCTTCGAATAGAGCACGGCTTGGCTCCATAATGCATTATCACGGGCGATGATCGATCTGGGCCTGCTCGCGCAGGTCACCGGCGGCCTGGGTGACCCCGGCCCTCAGCCCGACCTCCTCGAGGCGCGCCAGATGCAGGCGCTGTCGTTGGGCGTGCACATACCGCTGGTCTGCTTCGGGATCTCCTTCCCGGCGATGGTCCTCTTCCTCGAAGGCCTGTGGCTGCGCACGGGGGACCAGGTCTACAAGGACCTCGCCAAGCGCTGGTCGAAGGTCATGCTCGTCCTCTTCGCCGTCGGCGTGGTCACCGGCACTGTCCTGTCGTTCGAGTTCGGGCTGCTGTGGCCGAACTTCACGGCCACCTTCGGAGAGGTCTTCGGGCTGGGCTTCATGCTCGAGGGCTTCTCCTTCTTCATCGAGGCGATCTTCATCGGGATCTACGTCTACGGCTGGGACCGGCTCAAGCCCAAGCTGCACCTGCTCTGCGCCATCCCGATCGTGATCACCGGCGTCACGGGCTCCCTGACGGTGATCGCGGTCAACGGCTGGATGAACGACCCGACGGGCTTCGACGTGGTGGACGGCAAGGTGACCAACGTGCGCCCCTGGGAGGCCCTGTTCAACGACTTCCTGGCCCATGAGTTCGTGCACATGTACATCGCCGGCTACCTGGTGTCGGGGTTCATCGTGGCCGGCGTCTACGCGTGGGCCTGGCTGAAGGGGCGCCGCGACCGCTACCACCGCATCGGCCTCGTGGTGCCCCTGACCATCGCGGCGCTGGCGGCGCCGGTGCAGATCGTGGTGGGTGACTGGGCAGCGCGCACTGTGGCCGAGCGCCAGCCGGTCAAGCTCGCCGCCTTCGAGGGGCTGGCCGACAACGAGAAGGGGGCGCCCTTCACCATCGGCGGGGTCTACGTCGACGGCGAGCTGAAGTACGGCCTGCCGGTGCCGAAGCTGCTCTCCTTCCTGGCCGACCACCAGCTGAACAGCGAGGTGACCGGGCTCAACTCGGTGCCCAAGGAAGACCAGCCGCCCGTCAACGTGGTGCACATCTCCTTCCAGGTGATGGTGGCCATCGGCACGGCGCTCGCCGGTCTTGGGCTGCTCTACCTGCTGACGTGGTGGCGACGCCGGCGTCTGCCGCGTTCGAAGTGGTTCTACCGCGCGGTCGTGGCGGCCGGCCCCCTGGCGGTGGTGGCGCTGATCGCCGGATGGATCACCACCGAGGTGGGGCGCCAGCCGTGGGTGGTCTACGAGGTCATGCGCACCTCGCAGGCGGTGACCAGCGCCGACGGGCTGGAGACGGGGTACGTCTTCTTGGTCGTGCTCTACACGGCGCTCGCCGCGGGGGTGGTCTGGCTGCTGAGGCGGCTGTCCCGCCACCCGCCGGAGGTGGGTGCCGGGGCCCCGGAGGACTCGGGCTGATGGCTCTGACCTGCCTGGTGCTGATGATGGCCGGGCTCACGGCCTACGGGCTGCTGGCCGGAGCGGACTTCGGCGGGGGCTTCTGGGACCTTACGGCCGGCGGCGCTCGCCGCGGCGGTCGCGTGCGGGGCATGGTCAAGCGCTCGATGGGTCCGGTCTGGGAGGCCAACCACGTGTGGCTGATCTTCGTGTTCGTGATCTTCTGGACCGCGTTTCCGAAGGCGTTCGGCTCGGTCACCTCGACCCTCTACATCCCGCTGTTCGCAGCGCTCCTGGGGATCGTGCTGCGGGGCGCGGGCTTTGCCCTGCGCGGCCAGGCGTCCACCATCGGCGAGGCGCGGACGCTTGGCGCGGTGTTCGCCCTGTCCTCGCTGGTCGCCCCCTTCTTCATGGGCACCGCGCTCGGCGGCATCGCTTCGGGCCGGGTGCCGGTGGGCAACGCCGCGGGCGACCCGATCTCGAGCTGGGTCAACCCCACCTCGCTCCTGGTGGGCGCTCTGGCCGTGGTCGCCGGGGCCTACCTCTCGGCGGTCTTTCTGGCCGGCGACTCCGAGCGCGCCGAAGTGCCCGACATGGTGGTGGCCTTCCAGCGCCGCGCGCTCGGCTCGGGCGTGGTGGCCGGCCTGCTGGCGGTGGGCGGCCTCGTGGTGCTCAACTCCGACGCCCCGAAGCTCTTCGACGGGCTCACCTCCGGCCCCGGCCTGGCCGCCGCCGTGGTCTCGGGACTGGCCGGCGCGGCCACCCTTGCGCTGGTTTGGCGCGGGCGCTTCTTCTGGGCCCGCTTCACGGCGGGCCTGGCCGTGGCCGGCGTGACCGTCGGCTGGATGCTGGCGCAGAGGCCCGACCTGCTGCCGGGGGCGCTCACCCTCGAGCAGGCCGCCGCCGGCGACGCCACGCTCACGGCGCTGCTCGTGGTCATGGGGGGCGGGATGGTGCTGCTGGTGCCCTCGCTGTGGCTCCTGTACTCGCTGGTCCTGCGCGGCCGGCTCGACCAGGCCTACGAGCCGCTGGACCAGAGCGTCAGCTCGTGAGCCGGCTGTTCGCCGCCACGGTGGCCTGCGCCTCGGTGGGGTTCGTGGTCATGCTGGTCTTCGAGGGTCCACTCGCGCGCTCGGTGGGCATGGCGGCGCTTCTCGGCTTCGTCTTGTGCGGCGTCGCGCTGATCGCGAGTCCCGACTACCTGGGGCGCGACGAAGAGCCGTAGGGCCATCGCTCCACTCCGGCGGGGAGAGGGCTCAGGTAGGCGCCGGCGAGCCGTCTAGCGCAGCGGGGACCAGTGACTGGGGAGGCGTCCCGAGGAGGTCATCCCGCTGCGTGAGGAGCGGGGGCGATCGCCATTGGCCCGCCCGCCGATGCCCATTCGCCTCAGCCACCTCTTCTGTTGCGGGCGGCGAGCCCCTGGATCGGCCGCAGCGGGGGAGTCGACCAAGTCGAGCGCGCGGTGCACGCGCGTCAGGGTGAATACGCGACGGGCAAGCCCGCGCGGCTTTGATGACCGTCACCTGCACGTCGTGGTCCTTGCAGTAGGCATTGGCGCGGACGAGGGTGTGAAGGCCCGCGGCGTCCAGGAAGTCCACTTCCTGAAGGTCGAGGACGAGCCGTGTGGTGCGCTCGACATCGAGCCCGTCCACGGCGGCCATCAACGATCCGATGGTCGCAAGGTCAAGGCCCCCGGCCATTCGGAGCAGCAGACTCGAGCCGGACTCCTCGATGACGAGCGACAGCACGCCGGGGCCGACAGCATCGCTCATGTTCTCGAACCCCGGGTTGCCGTGACCCCGTCCGAGGCGGTGCCGCCGGAGGTGATGTACCCGGTGGGTCGGGTCGCCGTTCACGCTCTTCCAAGCGACCGGGGCACAGCCGACAGCGCGGCGTGCACGCTCGGGTGGGTCGCCAGTCCGCCCGAGCTGAGCACCCC
>JALZII010000151.1 GCA_030860365.1 Actinomycetota bacterium | reverse complement strand
GTGGTTACTGGGCCTCGGCCGGCTGGGGGGCTCCTCGCCGAGACGGCTCCCGCCCACGCCGGCGGGCGAAGGCTGCCAGCGCGCCCTGCGCGCCCACCGCCGCGGCCGCGGCGAAGGGACCGAGCGCCGGCACCGCTGTGCGAGCGCTGAACTCCACCGTGGCCACCGGCACGATGAGCATCACCCAGGCTGACAGCCCGAACAGGACCGCGGCCCAGCGCGCGCGGCCGGTGGTGAGGAACGGCGCGGCCAGCGAGAGCAGGGCGAAGAGCACGAACACCGGGCCCTGGAGGCGCGTGGCCGACTCGTAGGTCCGCAGGACCGAGATCAGGTTGCGGTTCACCGAGAAGCGCTTGGCGTCTCTGTAGTGCGGTCGCGCGTCGCGGATCCCCAGCGGGTTGTAGGTCGAGTTGAAGAGCACCTGATGATGCACCAGGTCGTGCCAGCTGTAGCCGCCGCCGTAGCCGCGAAAGCTCTCGGGGGCCACGTAGCGCAGGGTGCCCCCGCCCACCTCCTCGAGGTAGTCGAGCGGCTGGTGGGTGAGCACCTCCCACGTGAACGCCTGGACCCCCGCGGTCTGGGCGGCGGTGGCGGTGTGTGGATCGCCGAAGTAGCGGATCGCGGGTGAGTACCACCAGTTGAACGTGTACTGGTTGGTGTACGGCCGCTTGGCGCGCGGCAGGCTCTCGCACAGGGTCTGGGTGCCCGAAGGCGGGGTGAACTTCCTGCAGTCGGCGAACGGCGCGACGCGGCCGTAGATGTTCCACACGCCGTTGCGGCTAAGGCCGGTGCGCCCCTCCGCGCGGTACTCGGCCACGTAGTAGGGCCCCAGCAGGGCCAGCGCCCCGAGCGCCCCGGCAGCCGTCACGGTCAAGCGGCGGCGCAGCGGCGCGCCGGGGACCGCGATCAGCAGCCACACCCCGCCGAGGATCAGGATCGGCAGCGCCACCACGCGCACGCTCGCGGCCGTCGCCAGGGCCAGGCCGCCCAAGGCGGGCCACCACAAGCTCGTGCCCTCGGTCGTGCGAACGCCGCAGTACAGAGCCAGCGACATCACGAAGACGAACACCGTCTCGCTGTTGGGCGAGTGCTCCATGAAGATCTCCGGCGCGGCCAGGGCCACGAAGGAGGCGGGCACCAGGGCGAGGCCGCGCGAGATGCCCGTCCTCGCCACTGCCAGGTAGGTGACGACCGCCGACACCAGGCCGAGCACGTGGTGGAAGACCACCACCAGCATCAGGGTGGGGGAGAGGGCGTGCAGCCCCTTGAGCACGAGCGGATAGCCCGCCGGGCGCAGCTCGTTGCGAAACAGCTCGTCGCTCTGAGAGACGCCGATGTAGCTCGCGGCGTCGGGCCAGCCGAAGAACGCCGGCTTCCAGGCGAGCACCATGAGGATCCGCAGCACGGCGCCGGCGACGAGGATCGCCACGAGACCGATCGCCACCCTCCGATTCCTCCACACGGCGCGAGCTTAGACGTCAGCCCGCCCGGGTCCTAGGCCGAACGCTCACGCACGAACAAGGTCTGCGCCGCGCGGCCGATCGGTCCCTGCTCGTCGTGCAGCGCGGTGTCCGAGAGGCCGAGGCCGTTGGACTCGGCGTGCGTCACCGCATCCAGGCGGACCCAGTCGCCGGCCGGCAGGCGGTGCAGGTGCACGCTGAGGTCGGTGTTGATGAACACGTACCTGCGCCAGTCCAGCGCGGCGCTCACGCCGTTGCCGGAGTCCGCGGCCACGAGCACGCGCTGAAGCGGCGTGGGCTCTTCGCCGGCCACGAGCGGATGGAGCATCCGCATCCACACCGTCGCCGCGCCCATCTCCATGAAGCCGCCCCGCACGAAGCGGTACTCCATCGCCGTGTGATAGCCGACCTCTTCGCCGGTGGGAAAGAAGGCCTTGTGCTCGCCCTCGGCGGGGCCGGGCGGGGCCTGCTCACTCGGCGGCCGCTCCCCGAGGTCGATCCGGGCCGTGGCCAGGCGCCAGCAGGAGGCACGCACCAGTTCCTCGCCCTCGGGGTCGGTCAGGATCGCCTCGAGCAGCTCCACGCTGCGCCCGCCCCGCACGGTTCGCACCTGGACCCGAAACGGCGCGATGGGCACCGGGCGCAGGATCTCGAAGGTCACCCGGCCGATCTGGCGGCCTTCTGCACCGTCGTGACGCTCGAGCGCCCGGCCCATCGCCGCGGCCGGCGGGCCGGCGTTCTGGGAGTCCCGGTCCCACGGGCCGCGGGTCAGCCCGGACGGGACGAGCGTGTCCCCGTCTTGGGTGAAGAAGGCCTCGGCCACGGCGCCGGATCGTACGTGGGTCAGGAGGCGGCCTGGACGAGCGTGCCCAAAGCGGCCACCACGAGCACCGCTCCGATCGCTCGCAGCAGCTGACGCTCGCTCAGGCGGCCCGTCAGCCGGGCCCCCAGCAGCGCCCCGGGCACCGAGGCCGCGGCACCCACGGCGAACACCTCCCAGTCGACGCCGCCGGGCAGGTGGCCGACCAATCCCGCGACGCCCACGCACACGCCCACGGCGAGGTTGGTGCCGACCGCTCGCGCGGGCTCCTCACCCACGTAGCGCAGCAGGGCGGGCATGCGCAGCGCGCCCAGGATCAGCCCCACCAGTCCGCCCAGGAGCCCGATCAGGGCGCCGCTGATCACGGCGGCCCGCACGTCGAGCGCTCTGCCGTCGGAGGGAGGCGGCGGCTCGCCCTTGGGCCTCAGGAGGTCGATCCCGAAGTAGAGGAGCGCGAGGCCGATCCCAGCCAGCAGGAGATCCTCGGCGAGCAGGCCGGAGAGATAGCCGCCCACGATCGCCCCCACCATCGAGGGTGGGGCCATACAGCCGAACAGCCGCCAGTTGATCCGCCCGGCCCGGATGTGCGCTGCACCCGCCGCTGTGGCCGCCACGCCGGAGATGGCGATGTTCGCCCCCGCGCCGGCCGCCGGCGAGGCGGCCACCAGCAGGACGGCGGGCAGGCGGATGTTTCCGAGCACCAGCCCCGCCATCCCGCCGCCGAGCGCCACCAGGAAGCACCAGCCGCCCAAGGCGGCGAGCTCGGGAGCGGTCAAGGCCGGCTAACGGCGCCGAGACAGGACTCGAACCGTTCGGCTCCGCGACATCACGCGGCGATCGGAGTGCACCTTCACCTCGATCCTGTAGGGGCGGTCGCCGAAGACCCGCTTGTAGAAGGTCAGGTCGCGAAGCGGCAGCACGCCGCCGGCTTCGTCTGTGATGTCCTCGGGGGTCTGCTGCTTGCCGTCGTGGTTCCCCACGCCCGGGGAGTAGGGGGTGCCGGCATTGTCGTAGGGCTCCATGATCCGACGCCAGGTGGAGAGCTCTGAGGTGCGTGCGTCGTCGCCCTTGTCTCCCGACATCGTCACGACGTCGGGGCGGAACTTGATCGAGTCGGCGACCACCTTGGGCAGGAGGGTCAAGCCGTCGTCGTCGTGGTGGTGCTCTTCGCCCATGTGCACGTAGAGCTGGCCCGGGCCGCCGGGGGGCGGCCAGGGCTCACGGGCGCCGGCGGCCGGCGCC
>JALZII010000148.1 GCA_030860365.1 Actinomycetota bacterium | reverse complement strand
GCGCTGCGCCGGGAGCCCTGCGCCGCCGGGGCGGACCTCGTGGGCGAAGGGCAGGGCGAGGCGCTCGCGCTGACGCCCGATGGCCGCTCGTTCTTCACCGTGCCCGAGGGCACACGCCCGCCGCTGCGGCGCTACGCCCCGGCCCGCTAGTCCTCTCCCGCAAACAGCCAGGTGGCCAGCCGCGGGCCCCGGCTCAGCAGCGAGGCGCGGGTCACGGCCGTCGTGCCGAAGCGGTCCCGGACCTCGTCGAGCACGTGGTCGAGGGCGTCGCCGCTGCGCCGGTCGAACGGCAGCTCGAGCTGGCGGCTTCCGGCTTCCAGGTTGGCCACCGTGACCCCGACCAGGGTCACGCCCCGGCGGGCGATCACCGGCCGCTCGGTCGCCACGAGGGCGCGCATCTCGGCCAGCACGGCGCGCGTCGCCGACGTGGGCTCGGGCAGGGTGTGCGAGCGGGTTGCCCGCGTGAAGTCGCCGAAGCGCAGGCGCAGCACCACGGTCCGGCCCGCCCTGCCCTTCGCCCGCATCCGTCGGGTCACGCGATCGACCAGCGCGAGCACCGTGGCGTCCAGAGCCTCGGGCGACGTCGGCCCGCGACCCAGCGCGCACTGGGAGCCGAAGGAGCGCCGGCGAGGTGCCCGCTTGACCGGCCGCGGGTCGCGGTTGTGGGCGAGCGCGTGGAGCTTGCGCCCGGCGGCGCGGCCCACCATCTCCACGAGCTGGGTCTCGTCCAGCCGAGCGACCTGTCCCACCTTGCACAGCCCGTGGGCATGGAGCTTCTCGGCGGTCGCCGGCCCGACTCCCCACAGACGCTCGACCTCGAGCGGGTGGAGGAAGTCCAGCTCCCCGTCCGGGGCCACCACCAGCAGCCCGTCCGGCTTGGCCACCCCGCTGGCCACCTTGGCCAGGAACTTGGTCCGCGCCACCCCGACGGTGATCGGCAGGCCGACCCGCGCGCGCACGTCCCGCCGCAGCCTGTCGGCCACCTGGGCCGGCGAGCCCGAGATGTGCCCCAGCCCGCGGGCGTCCAGGAACGCCTCGTCGATCGACAGCCGCTCGACGGTGGGCACGGCCTGCTCGAAGAGCCCGGCCACCGCTTCGCTGGCCTCCACGTACGCGGAGAACCGCGGCTTGACCACCAGGGCCTGTGGGCAGAGGCTCCGCGCCCGCCCGCCGCCCATGGCCGAGCGGACGCCGAAGGCCCGCGCCTCGTAGCTGGCGGCGAGCACCACCCCGCCTCCCACGATGACCGGCTTGCCGCGCAGCCGGGGGTCGTCGCGCTGCTCGACCGAGGCGAAGAACGCATCGAGGTCTGCGTGCAGGATCGTGGCCTCGCCGGACACGAACGTATGTTCGTCATTGGCCGAACGGAACGCAAGGCCCGTTGCACAGGACCCTTCGGAGAACCGGCCCCTTGGCGGCTTGCGTCTTAGGCGGCCGGGTGGGTCCCGCCGGCGCCCGGCTCGGCGTGCTCCTGCCCAGCTGACTGCCCGCTCGCGTGGTCCATCCCGTAGTGGTCATAGAGCGCGCGCTCATCTGAGGCGCTCAGCTCGTCGTCGGGATCGATGTCGGGCGCGTCCTTCACGTGTTCCTTGTCGAACGGCACGCGCACGATCTTGCCTTCGCTCAACGAGTCGCCGATCGGCACGACGGTGAGCCGATTGCCGATGAGGCCGGTCTTCACCGTCACCCACGCCGGCTCGCCCGTGTGCTGATCGCGGTAGACCTCGGCGATCCTGCCGATCTTCTCGCCGTCGCGGTCGATCAGCTCGTGACCGCGCCAAGCGCCGGCCGTGTCTTCGTCGGGCACCCTGTTCCCTTCTAGCGGTTCTGGTCGGGGTCCAGCTCGTCGGCCCGCCGGCTGCGTTCCTGCGCGTCGTCGCGGACTCGGATAGCCTCCGACGATCGCCGGCTCGCGTCGTAGTCGAGCTTCTCGGCGGCTGCTCGCTCTTGGTCTGCCGCCTCGCCCCGGCGGCGGGCTTCCTCGCTGGCCTGCTCGGCCAGCTCCTGCTGGCGACGGGCCTCCTCGGCGGCCTGCTCAGCCACCTGCTGCTGACGCCGGGTCTCTTCGGCAGCCTGCTCCGCGGACTCCCGCTTGCGGCGAGCCTGCCGGCCCACCTCGTCGGCCTCAGCCTCCTTGCGATCGGCCAGCTGCGCCTGGCCCCTCGCCTCCTCGCGGTGCCCGGAAGCCGCCAGGCGGCGGCGCTCGTCTTCCTTCTTCTTCTTCTGACGTCCGCCCACCAACAGCAGGACAGCCAGCAGCACGACGACCACCACAACGATCGCGATTATCAACCCGGTGCTCATGAGCCCTTCCCCTCTCCTCCGAAGCCCGTCCTGCGGGGGTACCCGTGGAGCGGACCGATCATGCGGGTCAGCGGGAACCATACTTACACCATTTTGGTACCGTTCCACCATGCCGTTGAACATCAAAGACGTGGAGGCCGAGCGGCTTGCGGCAGAGGTCGCCGAGCTCGCCGGTGAGAGCAAGACGCGCGCGGTTCGGGTGGCGCTGGCCGAGCGCCGCGACCGCCTCGCGCTGCGTTCCCACCGGCGTGATCGTGCGCAGTCGCTGCGGCGTTTCCTCGAGCGAGAGGCATGGCCGCAGATACCGCAGGAACAGCTCGGAGTCGCGATGAGCCGGGCCGAGCGCGAAGCAGTACTCGGCTACGGTCCTGACGGCGTGTGATCGTCGACAGCTCCGCGGTC
>JALZII010000123.1 GCA_030860365.1 Actinomycetota bacterium | reverse complement strand
GGCCAGCGCCGCGCCGGTGGAACTGCCTTCGAGGGCGCTCGGAGCCCCGAGCGCCGCCGCGCCCGCTGCCTCGAAGGGTTCCCCGGCTCCAGCCCCGGCACCGCGCCGCTCCGACCCGGCAAACGAGTTCGCGCCGGGCGGGGGTCAGGGCGCAGCGCCGTCTACAAGAGCAGCCGGGTCGGGGGGCGAGTTCGGCGGCGGCGGTGGCTCGAGCGGAGGCGGCTCGGGCGGCGGCGGAGAGTTCGGGCCGTAGACGCCGCCGAGGACGCAGCTTCAAGGAGGCGTCGGCGCCTTCCCCGAAGACGGTGAAGGGCCTTTGAGGGCGGACTCGTAGGAGGCGAGGACCCCGGGGACTCCTAAGTTGGCTTGCATTGAAGCCAGCCAGGCCAAGATCACCGTCCAACGCCGCGCGGGCTTTGGTGAGCGTCTCCCAGTCGGGGTAGTCGGCGTTCTTGATCACGAACTCCCCGATGCCGTCCCGCCGCATCGCAGCGTGCGAGTTGCTCAGGCGACGAGCGCTGCTTCACGCTCGACGACTCGATCGCCGCCGCGCTCGGGGGCTTGGTCGCGCTCGCCGAGGCGCCCGCGCCCGCGGCCCACTGCACCGCTGAGGTTGGCCAGATAGGTCTCGAGCCTCGCGAGCATGTCGCCGGCGAAGTCCTCGCCGCCAAGACGGATGTCACGCTCACGTGCCCTGGCGCCGTCCAACAGCCGCTGGGCTCGCTGCTCGGCGCGCGTTGCTATCTCTTCCCTGCCGAGCAGGCGGGCCCGCTCCTCGCGCGCCTCCTCGAGGATCCGCGCGCTCTCGCGCTTTGCCTCCGTGATCATCTCGTCCCGGTTCTCGGCGATCCAGTGCGCCTGCTGCAGCTCCTCGGGCATCGCCCCGCGCATCTGAGCCACGATGGCGCGTGCCTCCTGCCTGTTGACCCGCACGTCGCCGCTGAGACGCACCTTCCTGGCGTTCGCGACCACGTCGTCGAGCTTGTCGATCAGGGGATAGAGCTCCATCACTTGCCGGAGTTCTCCAGCAACGCACCGCCACCTTCCGGGCCCTCGTTCCCGCAAGATTTGATGCGTGCGTCCAGCGCGGATCGTCCCGTACGAACGGGCTGCTTGTCGCCCGGGAGGTATGACGGGCTCGACCTGCGCCGAAGCTTCAGCTTCTCGGGCGGGAGCCACGCGGTCTTTGCTGTGCGAGCACGCTCAGAGTTCCCTGAGCCGTTTTCAGGGTAAGCCAGGACGAAGCGGTGGCGCAGGGCTCCCAAGGTTTCCGACGCCACGCCAGTCGGGGGCCGTATGTCGACAAAGGGGTGCACAGTGCCCCCCCAGTGGTCAGCCCACGACCGTAGCCACCGATCCCGTCTCGATCCCGGTGAGGAAGGGCGACGCCTTCACGTACTCGACGATCACGTGCGCGAGCGCCTTCCCGCCCTTCAACAGCCGCGGACTGCAGTTCGCTCCAAACTATCCGGGCATCACCGATCCCGCCTCGGTACGCCACGAGCTGCGCGGGAGGGTCACCAAGCGCAAGGCAAAAGGCACCGGCACGGTCAGAGGAAGGATCACCACCTTCCTGTGCGAGAACGGCGTCAGGACCGACAGGATTGTCAGCCGCTACAAGGCGAAGATCAGCCCGACGTCAGCCACTTCGGTGCCGCTCGCGGGCGGCGGTCCGGTGTCGACGACCGGCGGCCTCGCGCTGACCGGCAAGTTCAAGATCGTCCTGGGCACGGGCAGATTCGAAGGCCTCAGGGGCCGCGGAAGGATGATCGGGCAGTTCACGTGCTTGCCGGGGACCTTGACGCGCAATTCCAAGCAGAGCTGCACAGCCCTGGGCGGGTACTCGGAAGCCCCGTTCAGCTGAAGGGGCGCTATCGGGACCCGACAGTCCCCGGCGCATAGAGCGCCCGGGTCGCGGATCAGCAGCGCCAGTGCGAGAGTGGCTGGTGATCAGGCGCGTGTCGATCGCCAGTCAACGGACCCGCCAACGCACGCAAGAGGCCCTCAACGCGTGGGCTCGGCTCCCTCCACCCAGCGTCTCTCGCCACCCTCGACCTCCCGCTTCCAGATCGGCGCCTCGGCCTTCGCGCGATCGATGATCTCGCGCGCCCCCGCGAACGCCTCGCCGCGGTGGGGCGCGGAGGTGGCCACCACCACGCTCGGCTCGCTCAGCCCGACGTCGCCCACCCGGTGCTCCACCGCGGCGGCGCACAGCCCGTGGCGAACCACCGCCTCGGAGACGATCGCCCGCAGCCTCTCGGTGGCCATCTCCGCGTAGGCCTCGTACTGGAGCTTCTCGACCTCGCGGGTCAGGCCGCTGAAGGTGACCACCGCGCCGGCGCGCGGGTCGCGGACCCGCTCGGCGAGGTCCGACAGCGAGAGCCGGTCGGAGGTCACCCGCGCCCACGCCTCACCCGAGCCGCCGCTCACGGGCGGGATCAGGGCCAGCTCGTCGCCGGCGTCGAGCACGTGGTCCTCGGGCGCGTACTCGCGATTGACCGCCATGACCAGCGGCAACCCCTCGGCCAGCCCGCCGAGCTCGGCCAGAGCGTCGCTCACGCGCGCCCCGTCGGGCAGCTCGAGCGTCACCTCGCCCGCCCCGGCGCGCTCGCGCAGCACTGCGAAGAGACGAATGGTCACCTCCACTGGACGGGGAATGCTACGTCGGCGCCGACAGCGGAGAGGCCCTCCGCCGACCCGGCTCTCGCGCCCTGCCGCGCGGGCGTATGCTCTCCGCGTGGCCACTCAAAGCGAGGACAAGCCCACCGTCGCCCCGATCGTCGGCCCCGACGACGAGCGGGTGTTCACCGACTCGGGGATCGAGATCCAGCCGCTGTACTCCGAGAAGGACGTGGCCGACGGGCTCGAGGAGCGCCTCGGCGAGCCCGGCGGGTACCCATTCACCCGCGGCGTGCACCGCGAGATGTACCGAGAGCGCCGCTGGACGATGCGCCAGTACGCGGGCTACGCGTCGGCCAAGGAGACCAACGAGCGCTTCCTCTACCTGATCGAGCACGGCTCGACGG
>JALZII010000118.1 GCA_030860365.1 Actinomycetota bacterium | reverse complement strand
TCAGCTTCTGCGTCTCGGCCTCGGTGAGCTTGAAGACGGGGATGCCGGTCCACATCGAGACGATGTCGGCGATCTCCTCCTCGGCGATCTCCGGGCGCTCGCCGGACTCGCCCGAGCGCCACTGCTCCTCGAGGTCGCGCTTCTTGTTGGTCAGCTGGCGCTCGGCGTCGCGCAGGTTCGCGGCCTTCTCGAACTCCTGAGCCTCGATCGCCGCCTCCTTGTCGCGCCGCGTGGACTCGATCTCCTCCTCGAGGTCGCGGTAGACGGGCGGCGCGGTCATCGACTTGATGCGCGCACGCGAGGCGGCCTCGTCGATGAGGTCGATCGCCTTGTCGGGCAGGAAGCGATCGGAGATGTAGCGGTCGGCGAGCTCGGCGGCTGACTCCAGCGCGTCGTCGGTGATGCCGACGCGGTGGTGGGCCTCATAGCGGTCGCGCAGGCCCTTGAGGATCTGCACCGTCTCTTCCTTCGACGGCTGGTCCACGCGAATCTGCTGGAAGCGGCGCTCCAGCGCCGAGTCGCGCTCGAGGTACTTGCGGTACTCGTCGAGCGTGGTGGCGCCGATGGTCTGCAGCTCGCCGCGGGCCAGGGCGGGCTTGAGGATCGAGGCCGCGTCGATCGCGCCCTCGGCCGCGCCGGCGCCGACGAGGTTGTGCAGCTCGTCGATGAACAGGATGATGTCGCCGCGCTGGGTGATCTCCTTCATCACCTTCTTCAGGCGCTCCTCGAACTCTCCCCGGTACTTCGAGCCGGCCACCAGCGCCGCCAGGTCGAGCGTGTAGATCTGCTTGTTCTTGAGCAGCTCGGGCACGTCGCCGGCGGTGATCCGTGAGGCCAGGCCCTCGACCACGGCGGTCTTGCCCACTCCGGGCTCTCCGATCAGGACCGGGTTGTTCTTGGTGCGGCGCGAGAGGATCTGCATGATCCGCTCGATCTCGGTCTCGCGACCCACGACGGGGTCGAGCTTGGCCTCGGCGGCCAGCTTGGTGAGGTTGCGGCCGAACTGGTCGAGCAGCTTCGATGACTTCTTGCCCTCGCCCTGCGGGCCCTGACCGGCGCCCTGGCGGCGGCCGCCGGGCCCCGACAGCATGCGGATGACCTCGTTGCGGATCTTCTCGGAGTCCGCGTCGAAGTCGAGCAGGATGCGGGCAGCGACGCCCTCGTTCTCGCGCACCAGGCCGAGCAGGATGTGCTCGGTGCCGATGTAGTTGTGTCCGAGCGACAGCGCCTCGCGCAGCGCGAGCTCCAGCACCTTCTTGGCGCGCGGGGTGAACGGGATCTGGCCGGAGGTGACCTCCTCGCCCGAGCCGACGATGCGCACGACCTGGGCGCGCACGCGCTCGACGGTGATGTCGAGCGACTCGAGGACGCGGGCCGCGAGCCCCTCCTCCTCTCGCAGCAGGCCGAGCAGGATGTGCTCGGTGCCGATGTAGTTGTGCTTGAGGATCCGGGCCTCCTCTTGAGCGAGGACGACCACCTGGCGGGCGCGTTCTGTGAAGCGCTCAAACACTGAAGAATCCTGTCGATCGGGTTCGCCGGGAACGGGTCCCGTCATGCCTCTCTACCCAGTCAGTCGGCATTTTCGCCTCCCGAGATGAGCGTCCTGGCCAGACCCGCGCCGTGAGTCGAGTCTATCAACGGGACCCCCCGTGCCTTCCGGTACGGGCGCCGCAAAGAGGGGGCTCAGCGCAGGAGCACGGGCCGAGCGTTGGGGAGGAGCGCAGGCCGAGCGTTGGGGAGGAGCGCAGGCCGAGCGTTGGTCGGCCGAGCACCGCACCTAAAGGTCTCGGCCGAGCACCGCACGCCCGTGGGTCTACCGCATCGCCGGGAAGAGCACCACCTCGCGGATCGAGTCGCGACCGCTGAGCAGCATCACCAGGCGGTCGACGCCGATCCCTATGCCCCCGGTGGGAGGCATCCCGTGCTCCAGCGCGCGCACGAAGTCCTCGTCGTAGGGCTGGGTCTCCTCGTCGCCCTCGGACTCGTCGGCTCGCTGGGCCTCGAAGCGGGCCCGCTGCTCGTCCGGATCGTTCAGCTCGCTGAAGGCATTGGCGAGCTCGATGCCGCCGGCAAAGCACTCGAAGCGCTCGACCAGCCCCGGCTCGGAGCGGTGGTCCTTGGCGAAGGGGGAAAGCTCCTTGGGGTAGTCGAGAAGGAGGGTCGGCTGGGTGAGCGTGGGCTCGACGTGCTTGGACAGCAACTCGTCCACCCGCTTGGCCCAGCTGCCCTGGCCCGGCAGGTCGTCGCTCGCGATGTCGACACCGGCCCGCTCGCGGATCGCCTCGCGCAGGGTCACCCGGCGCCACGGAGCCGTGAAGTCGATCTCGCCCTGGTAGCCGACCACTTGGGCGACAAAAGAGATCAGCTCCTCGAGCTCGGCCGCGATCCGCTCGTAGTCGGCGTAGGCCTCGTACCACTCGAGCATCGTGAACTCAGGGTTGTGCTTGTGGGAGATCCCCTCGTTGCGGAAGTCCTTGCCGATCTCGTACACGCGCTCGAGGCCACCCACGATCAGCCGCTTGAGGTACAGCTCGTCGGCGATGCGCAGGTAGAGGTCGCGGTCGAGCGCGTTGTGGTGGGTAACGAAGGGTCGGGCCAGCGCCCCTCCGTAGAGCGGCTGGAGGATGGGCGTCTCCACCTCCAGGAAGCCGCGCTCGTCGAGCCAGCGCCTCATGGCCGATACCACCCGCGAGCGCAGGATGAACAGCGAGCGGACCTCCTCGTTGGCGATCAGGTCGAGCTCGCGGTGGCGGTAGCGGGTCTCGACGTCCTCGAGCCCGTGGAACTTCTCGGGCGGAGCGCGCAGGGACTTGGCCAGCAGCGTCCAGCCGGTCGCGCGCAGCGACAGCTCTCCGCGGCGCGACTTGAACGCCGTGCCGTCCACGCCGATCAGATCGCCGAGGTCGCAGTCGATCAGCCGGTCGAAGGACTCCTCACCGAGCACGTCGCGCCTGGCGTGGACCTGCAGGCGCCCAGAGCGGTCGACCAGGTCGAGGAAGGCAGCCCCCCCATGACCCCGGCGGGCAGCCAGACGCCCGGCAATCCGGTAGGCGGAGTCGGTCTCCTCACCGTCGGCCAGCTTGGCGTGGGCGCCGTGGATCGAGACGGTCGGGAGGACACCCTCGAAAGCGTGGGGAAACGGCTCGACCCCCTGCTCACGGAGCCGACCGAGCTTGGCCCGGCGGTCATGGTCGGGCCCGGTCAAGAGGCGGACCTATGCAGCGTTCCTCACGCAGGCGGGCGCCGGTTTGCAGCCGCCGGGCGGCGTCAGGCGGCTTCGATCTTCGTGATCTTCAACTGGCGGGCGGGGCCGCGCGGGACCGCCACCTTCACGGTCTCGCCGCGCTTGTGGCCGATCAGGGCCTTGCCCACCGGCGACTCGTTGGAGAGCTTGTGGTCCGAGGGGTCGGCCTCCGAGGACCCGACGATCCGGTACTTCACCGACTTGTCGGTCTTCTGGTCCTTGACGTGCACGGTGGAGCCCACGCTCACGACGTCCGTGGACACGTCCTCCTGGTTGATGATCTGGGCGCTGCGCAGACGCTCCTCGATCTCGGAGATCTGCCTCTCCAGCATCATCTGCTCGTTCTTGGCGTCGTCGTACTCGGAGTTCTCGGAGATGTCGCCGAACTCGCGGGCCTCCTTTATGCGCTCAGCCACCTCGCGGCGACGAACGGTGGAGAGGGTCTCGAGCTTGGTCTTGAGCTCTTCGAGCCCCTCGGGTGTGAGGACGGTTTCACGGGGCATGGAAGGCGGACGAGGATAGCAACGGCCTTCAGGCCGCCTGAGGGGCTGCGCAGGTCTGGATCAGGCCCTTCGCCTCGGCTGTCGTGGCCGCGGTCACCAGGCGTTCGGTGAGCTCCTTCGGCAGGCTCAAGCGGTCCGCGTACCAGGGGTAGAACTTGCGCAGGTAGCGGCTCGCGCGCTCGGCTCCCAGGTGTTCCTCGGCGCGCTCGATCACCCACTGCAGCTCGGCGATCACCTCGTCCACGGAGGGCTCCCCCTCGCGCAGGCCGAGCAGGCGCTCGAAGCGCCACGGGTTGCCCAGCGAGCCGCGGGCGAGCATGACCGCCTCGGCGCCGCTTTGGTCCAGCGCCTCGACCGCCCGCTCGTCGGAGAGCAGCCCGCCCGACACGATCACCGGCGCCCCCAGGCCCTCCACCAGCTCGGCGGCCAGCGCGTAGTCGGGCTTGCCCTTGTGCTTCTGCGAGGCGTGTCGCGGATGGAAGGCGATGCCCGCCACGCCGGCCTCCTCGACCAGGCGGTGGGCCAGCTCGAGACCTTCGCGATCGCCGGGTCGCAGGCCGGGGCGGAGCTTCACCGTGACCGCCAGCCCGCTGCCCTCCGCGGCCGCGCGGGCGATGGCCACGGCACGCTCGTGATCCTCCAAGAGCGCGGCGCCCGCGCCCGACTTGCACACCTTGCGCACGGGGCAGCCCATGTTGAGGTCGATCAGGTCGGCGCCGGCCCGGGCCACGAGCCGGCCCGCCTCGCGCATGACGCCGGCGTCGTGGCCGAAGAGCTGCATCGAGACAGGGTGCTCCTCGGGATCGATCCGCAGGAACTCGCGCTGTGTTCGCTCGTTGCCGTAGGCCAGGCCGAAGCTCGAGACCATCTCCGAGACCGTGAGCCCCGCGCCGTGGCGGCGTGCCTGCAGTCGCACGAACCAGTTGCCGATGCCCGCGAGGGGAGCGAGCACCAGCCGATTGGCGATCTCGACGCCGCCGAGCTGCCAGGGGTCGGTGAGCGAGGGCATCGCCCCAGACGGTAGTTCGCGCCCATGGGACCTTCAAGCCTGGCCGGGACTCCCTGGCGCGCCGGAAGGTCGGCTCAGGCCCGGTTGCGCTCCCAGATGAGCCGCAGGCCCTCGAGCGTCAGCAGATCGTCTGTCTCGTCGATCTGCTCGCAGCAGGGCACGATGACCTGGGCGAAGCCGCCGGTGGCGATCGCCGGCGCCTCCTCTCTCATCTCCTCGCGCAGCCGCGCGACGATCCCGTCCACCGACCCCGCGTAGCCGAAGATCACGCCCGATTGGATGGCGTGGCGCGTGCCCTTGCCGATGACCGTGCGGGGCGCCTCGAGGTCCACGCGCGGGAGGCGTGCGGCCCGCTGGGAGAGGGCCTCCAAAGAGATCTCGATGCCCGGCGAGATCACCCCGCCCAGGTACTCGCCATCGGGCGAGACGACGTCGTAGTTGAGCGCGGTGCCGAAGTCGACGGCGATACACGGGCCGCCGAAGCGGTCGTAGGCGGCCACCGCGTTGGCCAGCCGGTCGGGGCCGAGCTCCTGTGGATTATCGATGCGGATGGCCATGCCGGTCCGCAGCCAGGGGCCAAGCAGAGCGCCCGCGCCTTCGAGGTAGCGCTGAATCAGCTGCTCGTACTCCTGAGCGAGCGTGGGAACGACCGAAGAGACGATGGTGGCCCCCACGTCGGCGAACCCGGCTCGCCGCAACCTCAACAGCGCTGCGACCTCGATGGCCAGCTGGTCGGCGGTGGCGTGGCGCGCGGTGGCAAAGCGCCAATGCTCCACCAGGTCCGGGCCGTCGTAGAGGCCCAAATGTGTCTGGGTGTTGCCTACGTCGACGGCGAGCAGCACGGCGGCATCCCCTCACAAATCGCCGACGCGTTCGACGCGCTGCTCACCGAGCGCCGTCATGACCTCGAGCAGG
This sequence comes from Actinomycetota bacterium, assembly GCA_030860365.1. GTDB lineage: Bacteria > Actinomycetota > Thermoleophilia > Solirubrobacterales > Thermoleophilaceae > JACCZR01. The sequence goes on along the minus strand of JALZII010000118.1, from coordinate 651 downwards.
GGCTCGAGCACGAAACGCCGCGCCCCGAGCTCGGGATGGGGCAGCGTCATCCGTTCGGTCTGAAGCGTTGTCCTTTCGAGCAGCAGCACGTCGACGTCGATCGGGCGCGGCCTGTGCCGGGTGGCGCCCGGCGCGCGCCCGAGCCCGCGCTCGACGTCCTTGCAGAGGTCGAGCAGCTCGAACGGCCCCAGCTCCGTCTCGATCGCGAGCACAGCGTTCAGGAAGTCCGGCTGGTCGAGCACCTCGCCCTGGGGCGCCGTCTCGTAGACCGACGAGGCGCCGACCACCTCCAAGCGCTCGGCGAGACACTCCCGAGCGGCGCGCAGGTTGGCCAGCCGGTCCCCCTCGTTTGAGCCGAGGCCCAGGTAGCCCCTCACCTCCAGGTGGTCTTGCCCAGGTCGTCCACCAGCCGCAGCAGCTCGAGTGGGCTGAAGGGCTTGGTGAGAAAGAGGTCGGCACCGGCGGCCTCGCTTTCGCGCTCGGCCTCGTCGCGGGCCGCCGCAGTGAGCATCACGATCGTGGCATCCTCCCCGGCCGGCTCGGCGCGCAGGCGCCGACACGCTTCGGTGCCGTCGAGCACGGGCATGTCGATGTCGAGGAAGACGATCGAGGGCTCCACCGCCCGGGCCATCTCCAGTGCCTCCTCCCCGT
>JALZII010000110.1 GCA_030860365.1 Actinomycetota bacterium | reverse complement strand
GACCGACCCCGGCGCCGGGCACGACGGCTTCACCCTGTTCCTGGTCGACATGGACCTGCCCGGTGTGATCCGCGAGAAGAAGCTCGAGAAGCTCGGCATGCACGCCTCGGACACCGCCCTGCTCGCGTTCCAGGATGTGCGCGTGCCCCACGACGCGGTTCTCGGCGAGGAGGGCAAGGGCTTCTACCACATCATGTGGGAGCTCCAGGGCGAGCGGCTGATCGGCGCCGCCGGCTGCGTGGCGGGCGCCCAGCGCTGCTTTGACCGCACCCTTCAGTACGCCAAGGAGCGGCAGGCCTTTGGTCGCTCTATCGGCCACTTCCAGGTGATCCGCCACAAGTTCGCCGAGATGGCCACCAAGATCGAGTCGGCCCGCCAGCTGGTCTACACCACCGCCTGGCGCCACCAGAACGACGAGTACCCCGTGCGCGAGATCTCGATGGCCAAGCTGCACGCCTCGCGCATCGCAGTCGAGGTGGCCGACGAGTGCATCCAGGTGCACGGCGGCGCGGGCTACATGCGCGAGTACGGCGTGGAGCGCGTATGGCGCGACCTGCGCCTGAACCGCATCGGCGCGGGTACCGACGAGATCATGCTCGACGTTATCGGCCGCTCGTACGAGCTGTAGGCGGGTCAGGTAGGAATATCTACTAAGCTGTTCCTACTGTGAAGGCGGTTGTCTCTGAGAAGGGCCAGGTCACGATCCCGAAGCGCTTGCGGGAGCGACTGGGCATCCGGGCCGGAGAGACGCTCGAGTTCGAGGACAACGAGGGGCGTCTGATCGCCACCAAGGCATCCGAACGCGATCCGGTGGACGAGGTTTACGGAATCCTCGAGCTCGACGGCGGGACCGACGCCTGGATGAACGAGCTCCGCGGGGATCCTCCGGCCTGATCACCGCGGTCGACACGAACGTCCTCATCGACGTCTTCACCGCGGACCCCGAGTTCGGCGAAGCTTCCAGCGAGGCTCTGCGCCAATCGCGTGGTCGTGGAGCCCTTGTTGCGTGCGAGGTCGTGTGGGCGGAGGTCGCCGCAACCTTCGCCGACCGCGCCCCTGCCGCGAAGGCCATGGACAAGCTCGAGGTGGGCTTCTCCCCGATCGATGCGACTTCCGCGGTCGACGCGGGGGCGACTTGGCGCAACTATCTGCGGAGTGGCGGAACCCGGGAGCGCATCGTCGCGGACTTCCTCGTTGCCTCGCACGCCCAGGTGCACGCGGACCGCCTCCTCACCCGCGACCGCGGCTTCTATCGCTCGCAGTTCCGGGGGTTGACAGTGGTCGATCCTTCCGCCGACGCCTCCGGCTGACGCCTGGCCTCACGTCGCACCCGTCCGGTAGGTGTCGTGATTAGCTCGCCACTGGCTGCAGCGACAGCTCGAACCACACCCGCGTGAGACCGTCGTGCTCGACGCCCCAGGAGTCGGTGAGCTCGTCGACGAGCAGGAAGCCCCAGCCGCCGCTTCGGTCGAGATCCTGGGGCGTGGCCGGCCGCACCTCGGGCGCGAAGCCGGGCCCCGGATCGGTGATCTCCGCCCGCACGCGGTCGCGACCCACCCGCACGTCGAGGCCCACCGAGCCGGCGGGGCCGATCCCGGAGTGGCGGACGCTGTTGGTGATCAGCTCGGTGACGATGAGGCGAAGCTGGTGGCGGGTGGTCTCGTCGAGGTGCTCGTCGAGGCAGGCCAGCGCGCTGCGCGCGGCGCCCGCGGCGTTGGGGGCGCCGGCGAACCAGAGGTTGAGCGTGGCCAGCAGGCCGTCTCGGTCGCCGTCGGTGACCGGCGCGTCCGGGGCCTCCTCGCGGGCGAGGTGGTCGCCGAGCACTCGCGCGAGAACCCGCATGAAGGCGACGTCGCGGTCGTCGAGGCCCTCGTCGCGCCCGTGCCCTACGCAGCACAGAGTGCCGTAGGTCCGGCCGTCGGGAAGGCGCAGCGGCACCCCCACGTACGCTCCGATGCCGTGCTCGCCGGGGGCGCGCAGGTCGCGCACGTGCGGGTCGCTCCGGGCGTCGGCGACGACGTTGGGCATGGTGCCCTCGACCATTCGCTTGCAGTAGGTCCGCTCGAGCGGGATCGCTGTTCCCTCGCCGAAGCCGAAGGGCTCCGAGTCGCCGTGCACCGAGCGGATCACCTGGTGGCCGTCGGTGAACTCGGAGAAGTAGGCGATCTCCATGCCCAGCAGCTCGCGGGCGGCGTCGAGCGCACTGGCCACAGTGCGCTTGGGATCGGCCACGGCCAACCTGTCGAGAGCGGACATCACTTCAGAACTCGGCATGTCGCGGTCGTTCCTGTACCCCTGGCCGCTGCGACGGCTGCGCCGCATTCGCTGGC
>JALZII010000077.1 GCA_030860365.1 Actinomycetota bacterium | reverse complement strand
CGATCCTGTGGGTGAGAAAGCCGCCGAACGAGCGCCCGTTCACCGACGGCACGACGGCGGCGAGCGCGCCCAGCGCCAGGGCGCAGACGAGCACCAGCCCGGTCCACTCGATTGTCGTCTGACCACGCTCGCACCGCACCCCCGGCAAGCTAGGTGCGTCGAGACGACGGGTGGGCGACGTGTGTAACTAAGGGCCTAACGCATGTTGCCCGTATGCCCGAGCGAGTAGCGGCCGGGCTGTGGCCAGACCAGCATCCCGTGTGCGCCGGCGCCGACCGGGATGCGTGCGCGCACCTTGCCGTCATCCGTGTCGATCGCGTAGACCTCGGCGTTGTAGCGACCGCTCAGCCAGAGCAGCTTCCCATCCGCTGAGACACCGCCCATGTCGGGGCTCCCGCCGTCGGGAATTCGCCAGGTCTCGCTGACCTTCCCGGTCTTGAAGTCGATCAAGGAGATGGTGCCGCCGAGGCGGTTGGTCGCATAGATGACGCTGGCGTCGCGGCTCGGGTAGAGGCCGTGGGTGCCGCGGCCGGTCTGAATAAAGTCCTTGACACGGAATGTGTCGGCGTCGAGCTTCCAGACGCCGTTCGCAACCTCGTCGGCGACGTAGAAGAGCCGGCCGTCGGGCGAGAGGCGAACGTCCACGGGCTTGGCCCCGGGGCGGTCGAGGCGGAGTCGGCGGACGACCTTCCTGCTGGCCAGATCGAGGAGCAGCAGCGTGCCGTCGAACTCGCAGCTCGCCACGGCGCGACGACCGTCGGCGGTGAAGTCCATGTGGTCGACGCCCGCACAGCCCGCGGGGATCGACTTCTGGAGCGTCCAGGTCTTCGGGTCGCGAAAGTCGAGGCGCTGCAGGCGCTCGGCGACGACGATCGCGGAGCGCCCATCCGGGGTGAAGTAGAGGTTGTAGGGGTCCTCGACAGGGATCGGGCGCCCCTTCGGCTTTGCGGTCCGCGGGTCGATCGGGGTCAGGCTGTTGCCGCGGGTGTTGTTCACGTAGAAGGTCTTCAGGTCGGGCGAGGGCGTGACGTGGTGAGGAAGGCCACCGACGGCGAAGGTGTCGATCACCTTCGCCCGCTTGGGGTCGATCACGCTGACGGTGTCGGCGTCGGAGTTGGGCACGTAGATGCGCTCGAGGCCCTCCTTCGCGCCCGGACTCAGCATCCCGGCCCGGGTGTGGGCATAGACGTCTGGCGCGGCGGGCTTCGGCTCGGTCTCACCCTTCGGCTGCGGGGCAGCGGGGGGACGTTCGGCCACCGCTTGCTTGGACGATGCATCGGCTGGCTTATCCTCGTCGAAGTCACCCCAAGCGAGCACCGTGACCACGAGCACGACCGCTGCGGCAAGCGCGATCAACGTCCGGCCAAGGCGACCCAAGCGACGCTGCCGGTGGCCGTGCGAGCGCCCGGAACGGAACTCGGGTGCCCGCATACACCATTTTGTAGCACCCTTCAGCCTTCCAGTGCCTACGCGAGCAGGCTCGGAGGGCGGTTCCCACGGCCCCGCGCGGAGCAGCGATCTCCGCACCTGCGGGACGACGCAGGATGGCTGAAGCTCGGTGCTGTCGGTTCCGGTCGCGCAGTGTGGCCGCAGCCCAACGCGGTCTGAGGCATTCCCGGGTGACAGGGGGCACAGGTGCGCGTCGGTGTCGGGCAACCGCAACCCGATCCTGGAGCGCTCTAGTCAAGTCAACATGGACGCCGAGGCTTCGGGCTGGCTCGGCGTTCGCATCTGTCGCAAGTTTTGCTGGCCGTCTAGAGGCGAGATACTGCCCGGCGTGGAGGGCAGCCCACGCAACCAGCCGCGCCCCCGGGGGCTGACCGTGGCCGTGACGGGGCCGACCGGCGACATAGGCCGTGCGCTCATGGGCGCGCTGGACCGAAGCAAGCGGGTGAAGAAGGTCCGTGGCATGGCCCGCCGGAAGTTCGACCCCGCCGAGCGCGGCTGGACGAAGGTCGAGTACACCCAGGGCGACGTGCTCGACCGGGACTCGGTCGAGGAGCTGGTGACCGGCGCGGACGTGGTGGTGCACCTGGCGTTCCTGATCTTCGGCTCCCACACCGAGACGCGCGAGGTGAACCTGCGCGGCTCGCGCAACGTCTTCGAGGCCGCCGTGAAGGCCCGGGCCAAGCGGCTGGTCTACACCTCGTCGGTGGCGGCCTACGGCTTCGAGCCCGGGCGCCCGCACGAGCTGACCGAGGACATCGAGCCCCAGGGCACGCACTCCTTCTACTACTCCGCTCAGAAGGCCGAGCTGGAGGAGGCCTTCAAGAGCGCGGTGGCCGGGGCCGACATCGACGGCTTCGTGTTTCGCCCCTGCATCGTGGCCGGCGCGGACGCGCCCACCCTGGTCGGAGAGCTCACCCGCAACCTCGCGCTGGGCGCCCGGATCCCGCCGGTGCGCGCGCTCATCCGCGCGGTGCCCGGCCTGGAGCCAATGCTGCCCGACACCGGCCTGCCCTTCCAGCTCGTGCACCACGACGACGTGGCCGCGGCGGTGCTGGCCGCGGTGCTCGGCGAGGGCAAGCCGGGGACCTACAACCTGGCCGCCGAGGGCGAGGTCACCATGGGCGATCTCGCGCGCGAGCTCGGCTGGATCCGCGTCCCCGTGCCGGGCCTGGCGGTGTCGGGCGCGGCCGAGCTGATCTCTCGTGTGCCCCTCATGCCGGCCCAGCTCGAGTGGATCCACGCCGTTCGGGTGCCCTCGCTGATGAAGACCGACCGCGCCCGGCGCGAGCTTGGCTGGGAGCCCGAGCACGACGCCCTGCAGACGCTGCGCGAGACGGTGGCCGGCGCGCGCGGCGAGGGCGCGGTCGACTGAGCCCCCGCCACCCGCCCGGGCGTCAACCCACGGACACGAGGCTCTCGCTGACCTCCCACAGCCGCCGGCGGGCTTCGGGGTCGTAGGCCTGGGGATCGGCGGTCGACTCCTTTTGGCCGTCGAAGTAGCGCCCCGTGCCGGGTGAGTCGATCACGTGCATCACGGCGTCGGCACCCTCGTCCACCGTGCTGCGCGCGCCGCCGGGGCCCATGAACGCCTGCACCATCTGGGTGTCCATCAACGTGGCCGGGTGCAGGGCGTCGGAGGTCGCGCCGTCGGGCGCGCGCTCGGCGAGCTCGAAGGTGAACAGGATCTGGGCGAGCTTGCTCTGCGAGTACGAGCGCGTGGAGGTGTAGCCGCGCTCGAGCATCACGTCGTCGAAGTCGATCTCCTGCTGGCCGACCGACGACACGTTGATCACGCGCGCGGGACGCAGCTCGTGCCAGAGCAGGAAGCCGGCCAGGTGGTTGACCGCGAAGCCCAGCTCGTGGCCGTCGGCGCTCAGGCGGCGCTCGCGGCCGGCGACGATGATGCCCGCGTTGTTGAGCAGCAGGTCGAGGCGGTCGTGCTCGCCGCTCACCTCGGCGGCGAGACGGCGCACGCCCTCGAGTGAGGACAGCTCGGCCAGGTGGCCCGCCGCTGCCCCGGTGGTCTGGAGCGCATCGGCCAGCCGTGCCTCGTCGCGCCCGTGCACCAACACGGTCTCGCCGCGCTCGGCCAGTCGCCGCGCCACCTCCAGGCCGAGGCCTGCCGTGGAGCCCGTGACGAGGATGGTGCTCACGCCGCGATGACCACCTTCATGTCGCCTAGAGTCGCAGGAGTGACCGAGATCGAACGAGCGGGCGGTGCTCGCCCGGCTGCGCTGCGGAGGTGATGGCCGAGGCACCGCCCGACGAGGCCCTCGAGGCCGCGCGCTGGGACCTCGAGCCGCTGCTCGACGGGGGCTCCACCGACAGCCTGCTCGACGAGGCCACCGGGCGTGCGCGGGCCTTCGCCGAGCGCTACCGCGGCGGGCTCGCCGAGCTCGACGTTGCGGGGCTGACCGAGGCCATGCGCGAGCTCGAGGCCATCTTCGAGCGGGCGGGGCGCGCGGGCAGCTTCGCGACGCTGAGCTTCTCGCTGGACACCGAGGACCCCGAGCGCGGTGCGCTGATGCAGCAGGTGCACGAGCGCAGCGCCGCGCTGCAGACCGAGCTCCTGTTCTTCGACCTCGAGTGGAACGGGCTTCCCGACGATCACGCCGAGCTACTGCTCGCCGACCCCGGGCTCGCCTTCTGCGCGCACTACCTGCGCACCCTTCGCCGCTACCGGCCCCACCAGCTGAGCGAGCCCGAGGAGCGGGTGCTCACCGAGACCTCGGTGACCGGGCCATCAGCCTTCCAGCGCCTGTTCACCGAGCTGGTCTCCGCGCTGAGGGTGGAGCTGCCGAGCGCCGAGCAGCCCGTGCCGGTCATGCAGGCCCTGTCGCTGCTCCAGGACCCCGACCGCGAGCGTCGCCGCGAGGCGGCGGCGGGGGTGACCGCGGCGCTGGAGCCCGGCCTGCGCACGCGCGCCTTCGTGACCAACACCCTCGCCGCCGACAAGGCGACCACCGACCGCCTGCGCGACTACCCGCACTGGCTGGCCTCGCGCAACCTGTCGAACGAGGCCAGCGACGAGTCGGTGCAGGCGCTGATCGACTCCGTGCAGGAGCGCTACGAGCTCGCTCGCCGCTGGTACCGGCTGAAGGCGCAGATCCTCGGGCTCGACCGCCTGGCCCACTACGACCGCATGGCTCCCCTGGGCGAAGCAGCCGATCGCATCGGCTACGACGAGGCGCGCGAGCTCGTGCTCGACTGCTACCGCGGCTTCTCGCCCGAGCTGGGCGAGGCCGCGGCCGGCTTCTTCTCCAACGGCTACGTCGACGGACCGCCCGAGCCCGGCAAGCGCGGCGGAGCCTTCTGCGCGTACGCGGTGCCGAGCGCTCACCCCTACCTGCTGCTCAACTACACCTCGCGCCCGGGCGACGTGCTCACGATGGCCCACGAGCTCGGACACGGAGTGCACGCGGTGCTCGCCGGGCCCCAGGGGCTCTTCCACTTCTCCAGCCCCCTGACCGTGGCCGAGACGGCGTCGATCTTCGGCGAGACCATCGTGCTCGAGCGCCTGCTGGAGCGCGCCGGCGACGACCAGAGCTCGCGGCTTTCGCTGCTGGCCGAGTCGCTGGACGGCGCGGTGGCCGCGATCTTCCGCCAGGTGGCCATGAACCGCTTCGAGCACGGCGTGCACACCGAGCGCCGCTCGAGCGGCGAGCTGTCGGTGGAGCGCCTGAACGAGCTCTGGCTGGAGACCCAGACCGACATGCTCGGCGACTCGGTCGAGCTGGGCGACGACTACGCGAAGTGGTGGTCCTACGTGCCGCACTTCATCGACACCCCGGGCTACGTGTACGCCTACGCCTACGGCCACCTGCTGGCGCTGTCGGTCTACCGTCGCTACGAGGAGGAGGGCGAGGCGCTGGTGCCGCAGTACCTCGAGCTGCTTCGCTCCGGCGGCTCGATGCCGCCCGAGGAGCTCGGGCGAATCGTGGGAGTCGAGCTGGGCGACCAGGGCTTCTGGAGCTCGGGCCTCGACCTCATCGAGCGCCAGCTCGAGGCGGCCGAACAGGCCGCCGCGGCGCTCTAGTAGGAGAGCGGAAGGTCTTCGGCTGCGCCCGGCCGACCGAAGAGAAAGCCCTGCCCGAGCGGGCAGCCGAGCTCGCGCAGGAAGCCGAGCGGGCTCCTCGCCCGGCCGCTTTGCCTGGTGAGCGGCGGCACAGGCGTGGCGCAGCAGCACCCGCGTGCTGTCGGCGTCGAACGGATACAGGCTCAGGCCCACCGCCGCGCTGGCGTAGGCCTCGCGGCCGTCGATCTCGTAGGGCTGCTCGAGCGGTCGATGGAGTCGTCCACGTGGGCGGTGAAGCGCTCCTTGTTGAGCCGACCGGTCAACGCGTCGTGCCCGCTCAGGTACTCAATGCGCTCGCGTGAGCTGTTCTCGTCGGTGAGACCGTGGACGAGGGCCATGAACATCGGGAGCCCGCCGTCCTCGACCAGTCCGAGCGTCACCCGGGCGGGGAAGCTCGTGCCGTCCTTGCGCCATCCGGTGGCCTCCAGCGCGCGGGGCTTGCCGTCGCGCAGGGGCTCGTCGAGGTCGGTCAGGCCCGAGCCCTCGAGCACTTCGGTGACCGCGCGGCCGCCCAGCTCGGAGCGCTCGTAGCCGAGCACGTTGCACGCGCTGGGGTTGGCGTCGAGCAGCCAGCCCGGCGCGCGTCAGTTCTGGCTACGGGCCCCACGCGGGTTGGGCAGCGGCGTGAGCTTCGGCTCGATCTCCGCCCGGCGGTCCTCCAGGAACGGCGGCAGCGCCACCTTCTCGCCGAGACTCTCGGCCGGCTCGTCGACCGCGAAGCCCGGGCCGCGGGTGGCGATCTCGAACAGCACGCCACCCGGCACGCGGAAGTAGACCGAGCGGAAGTAGAAGCGGTCGATCACCGGGGTGGGCTGGGCGC